>JANLHY010000161.1 GCA_024653795.1 Candidatus Brocadiaceae bacterium
AAGAGGGGATAAAGGGGTGTGTAAGTTTTCCGCGACACACCCCCAGCCCCTCTTTCTAGAGGGGAGCTTAAAAGTCGCTGCCAAAGGCAGCCTAATTTAAATCTCTAATATGAAAAAGATATTCATAGCGATCACCATTATTTCCTACTTATATGCCTCTGCCTGTACTCCCACAACGTACCGCATCTATGAGGAACATAAGCACGCAGAAAATTCTGATTTATCTGCTACGGAAATATTACATCTTGAATTTGACACCACAAGAAGGGTGTTGCAAATTTTAGAAAATGCCTCGAATTGTCTCGATAATGGCAAACCCGTCTCGAAAGAGACATTTAACGAAATTATTGATATCATCAATGGTTTTATTCATAAATGCCATCAAGAGAAGGAAGACAGGTTGCTATTCCCATTCCTCAAAAATGTGCGCGGCGGTGAAAAGAAGGACTTTTTAGGACAACTCCTGATGGAACACGTCTCTGCGCGTGATGAGATAAGGAATCTGGCCGGGGCAGTAAACTACATATATCAGGGTAAAAAGGCAAAAAAGAAGGTCACGAAAATCGCCCGCGCATATATCAAGTTTATGGATAAACATATCCGTATGGAGGAAAAAGTACTTTTCCCCTGGATGAACAAGGTATTAACCCGTGACGAACAAATGATACTAATCACAAAATTTGAGGCCATGGAAAAAGAAGATATTGATGCCGGTGTACACGAAAAATACACTGCCATGATCGAAAGGCTTGAGGAGCAATTAGGGGTTTGCGCTGAATAGAACACATTACTTTGAGAAAAAAATAAGTATGGGTAGGGTGGATTAAGACGCTGTCTTTGGCGCCAAATCCACCTTTCACGTTTTCTCAATGGTGGATTCGCTTCGCTTAATCCACCCTACCTAACTAACTTTGTATTCTGGAACTAAAACTTTGTTAATATATAGCCGACAATAGCACTACCGACCACGATCCATAGTGTATTCACTTTTTTGAATACAAATGTAACAGCAACACTCATGAGTGCAATCAGCCATGTCTGCCAGTTAATAAGACTGACACGGGCAAGTTGTATTACCGCAACCGCCATTATCGCCACTGCCCCTACATTGACTGAATCAAGAAAGCGGGATACCCATTTTGAAGTCCTCATCTTGGGAATGAATGGATTCAGCATGGCTATGAAGAAAAAAGACGGTAAAAACATGCCAACAGTCGCAAGTATGGCGCCTTTTATTCCGATAATCTGGTAACCGACAAAGGTAACTGCACTTAAAACTGGTCCAGGTGTAAATTGTCCGACAGCAATGGCATCGACAAGCTGTTGTTGTGTAAGCCACCCTAACTGGTCAATGAGTTCGTCTTGAAGATAAGCAATTAACACATAACCACTGCCAAAAAGCACAGATCCAATTTTCAGGAATACCAGAAAAAGTTTAACGAGCGATACGTTGCTGGCGACTTGTCCTGCAGAAAGGGCAGTTGCTGCAATCGCAGCCTTTGGATATCCTGGTTTTGCCGATAAAAGAAATGAGGGAAAAAAAGATGCCTTCACACTGTTCCTTTTTTGGCCAAATGAAAGCCAGAACATTCCAAAGAGTCCGCCTGCAATGAGGACAAGCACCTCACTCATACCGGCAAGAGAAGCAATCATTACTGCTGCACCGATTATACCCAACTGCCAGTTCTTCAAGGCCTTCTTGCCAAACTTGTATACTGCATTAATAATAATAGCAAGAACGGCCGGTCTAATGCCATACCAGATTGGCTTGATATCCGGGATAGAACCATATTGCTGATAGAACCAGGCTATAGCTCCTGTTATCAGTGTCGCAGGAATGATGAAACCCAGGCCCGCAACTATCAGACCTGGCCACCCTGCTCGGTGGTATCCGCAGTGCATTGCCATCTCGGTTGAATTAGGCCCCGGGATCAGGTTGGTTGCGCCTATAAGATCCAAAAAATGCTCTCTGGACATCCATTTCCTTTTACTGACGACCTCATTCTCCATCATAGCGATATGTGCGGCTGGCCCGCCAAATCCAATGATACCAAGTTTTAAAAAAACGCCAGCAAGTTCCTTCAAGTGTGCTAATAAATCTATTTTCCCCTTCACGCCAAGACTCCTGGTTTTTATCTTTTATACCTAGGAAATACAATTCTTTGCATTCAATTTAAGTCTGAACATTTTTTCCCTCAAAAATCCTTTAATACACTAAACCAGATTCTGTTATCAAATTCATCCCGTCCAGTTATGGGAAATTCTACTCCCGGCATGAGCCAGCAGTCGTGACCAAGATTCCATCGGGCACCTGGAAGAATGCTTACTACCGTAGTATCATCATTAGTTCCTATATCGGAACTTCCGTTGAATTCAACAAAAAAGGTGAGATTCCCAAAGAATGGCGTATCTTTTGGTGTAACGGTCTTAGTCAAGGCAGCACCATAGTTGACTGTAGTATCCGGATCCTTATCGGATTTACCCCCTGCTGGGATATCAAGCCCCAAAAAGCTGTGGAGGGCAAAATGTCCACCAATATCTCTCCACATACCGATGCCCGGGCTAATAGTCGTCATACTACTTCCTAATCCAAGGTCTTCATTTCCTGTAGGAATTTTTACATCCAGGAGAGATAATAGTGTAGTATTGCGTGTCTCCATAAGCATTACCCTGGTTACGAATGAGGTATCGCCAAAGCCACTGTGATCGTTATCGCTCTTTGGGGATATTGACACAATTGTTGGCTCAACTTCTATTAAAAGTCTCCGACTGACTGGCATTTCAAATTCAAACTCCCATTCGTGCTCATCGAGCTTACCACCATCACCATTATTGGTAAACGAGTAATTCATACGCACCTCACGCTCAAATACTGTGGCAGGAATCTTGAGTAGTCTGAAACGAGGGGACTGGTCTGGTTCCTGCGCTGGCTCTTCCCATTGACCAAATTTCCAACCTTCAGAAAAGAAGTTTGAAAAGGTAAGATCTGGTTTTCTACCGGAAAGTTCTTCCGCCTGAAGAAGTGTGGAAAGTAAACCTACGAAAAGAATAAAAGAGATAAATAATTTACCACATGCAAATGCAACCTTTCCGAAATACCTCTGGAACCAATTTCTTATTCTTCTTTGTTTCATCTGAATTCTACTCCTATCACATAAGAATCGAAAAAATAAATTTCGTAGAAAATTTACTACAATAAAAAGAACCTTTTGAGATAAACTACTATAGATAACAATGCATTGTTTTATTCAACAGATCATATCAATCCAACCCCCAACATAATCGATACAAAAAACAATAATATCCCAACAATAATTTGGATTGTACGCATGGTAATTTTTTTGACCAGGCGCGAACCAATAAATGATCCAAAAAATGCTGTTAAGATAGCAGTAGTAACCAATCCAATTCCAACCTGATTTTTAAGTATGGCAAAGTTTTTCGGAAAAAATGTAACTCCATAGACAGTCAGTCTGGACACATCAACCATTACGGCAGAAACAACCGATGTCCCGATAAATGCCTCCTTATTAAGTCCTGTCCTGATCAAAAAGGCAGAACGCAACGCTCCCTGTTGTCCAGAAAGTCCGCCGAAGAAACCTGAGAGCGCACCACCGAGCGGGATATACTTCATATCGAAGGAAAGTTTTTCAAGGCGCGGACTGAGTTCAAGAATTGCAAAAGTTGCTATAAGAACAGCAATCACCAATTTTACGACTGTAATAGTAAACAATCGTCCGCCCAGTGTATACTCTGTAACAGGCTGTACATTCGCAAAATAATTCAACAGCAATGCCCCAACTATCGCCGTGACGGATGCAGGAATAGCGAATCTCAACACGATCTTAATGTCTGCCTTTCTCCCTACCAGCGCTAATTTGAAAATGTTATTTGCCAGGTGAACAATAGCTGTTGCACCCACTGCGACTTCTAACGGAAAAAAGATTGCAAAGGCAGGCATGAGAAGGGTACCTAATCCAAAACCCGAAAAGAGTGTTAAGGCAGAGACGACAAGCGCTACGGTGCAAATAACCAGGTAAACCATTTTTATATCCTTATATAATAAACCGACCAAACAGCACGGCAACCCACACCATCATTGGCCACCAGAGTCCCCAAATGACTAAGTTTACGATATTGGTCTTCGCATAAAGCTTATCATTCACGTATTCCGGGACAAAATGTCCCCATCCAATAATGGAAAGGGTTACAAATATAGCAAGCGTTATGAACTGGAAAACATAAGGGAATCCAGGCCATAATACTAATCCACGGATTAATCGTAATTTCAGGAGATTATATCCGCGGGTACCTTTATTACAAGTCATCTTCCACCGCTAAATACAGCAGCCACAGGTAATGTCACAAACCATGACAGAAGTATTTCGAGTACCATACGAAAGTTTATATTCCATGTGAATACTACTACCAAAAAGTGTGGCAACTCCTTTAAAGTTGTCATTGGCACCATTTGAATATGAAAGGAAGCATGTAGCGAGAAAAAGAATTATTAATATCGTCATTTCTCTCATCCTCTTTCTAGAAATAAGCATTCGAAGGTACAATCCTTTTTGACACGTCGCGTTGCTTCCGCTGGAAAAACAAAAAATTAAGCAGAGTAATAACAATACAAATCTGTCATTCCATTATTTCCAGCGACGTAGAATAAAAAGGTACAGTAACTTTGCTCACGGGTATGGGTGCTTCATCAGCCTTCTTGGGAAATATTAAATACTCAATCATACCTAATCGCAGTGTTAGCTTTTTAAAGTCTGCCTTCCGTGGAATTTTATACTTGTAATAAAATGATTTGCACTCCCCGGGTGTTAACCTTTCATCTTTCACCTCTGTTGGGTATGTAGGGAATTCAAATGTCCGTGTGATAAAATATTCCTTTAGACCCCTCTCCTTCCCATTTTCATCCAGTACCGCCACACGGGCGGCAATACCTCTGACTGGTCAGCCAGTTGGCACGCGGTGTCCAGCCCCTATATTGGTAACCCTTATTTCAGCTTTTAGTTTGTCTCCTGGTTTATAAGTATCTCTCTCTGTTTTCAATTCTACTTTTAACGCCTGTCTTAATTCTTCAGGGTTGCGAGAGCTTTTCTGGTCATGCATTCCATAAATACGTTTTGGTCTTCCCAATGAGGCAAACCCTTCCTTCCGACTCATATGACAATCCTGGCACGTCTCCTTTTTACCTGACATTTTGTACTCATCGCTGGTAGAGCATGTCTGTTTGATCCTTGCCCTTGGGAAGCCCCAGGAGTGGCAGGTGTAACAGAACTCCGACGTTTGGAAAGATGGGTCATATTTAACAGGATGCGGCGCTTCTCCTTCTTTTATCTCCCGCGGGCCGTACAGGGTCTTATTCCTCAGGTGGCAAACCACGCACGTTACACCCTCCTTTATAAGCATCGTGTCGAATTCTTTATTCTTGATCGCAACAAAAGGCAAAGGACCTGTTTCTTTAAAACCCCTTAAAATTTTGGGTTTTTGTTCCAGCATGGGAAAGTGGCAATTGGAGCAAAAGGGGGGATTGTTCTTTACCGTCCAGCATGCCTGAAAGATGGGATTTGTCGATGATTTGCTGTGCATGGACTCCCGCCACTGGTCATAAATTTCCTGGTGACAATCTTTACATGAGTCGGCGCCATGTAAAGGAATATTTTGGGGCAAGTCTAATCGAGGAATATAATTTGATGGGCCAATAAATGTGACGCCTGCATCATTACCCCATAAAACACGGGAGGCGATAATACTAACTGTTAAAATCAGAATTATTTTAAGCCTGTTCATATCTGTTTCCTCCTTACGGCTGGTTCAATCTTACAGTTTGAACCAGATATTTTGAACCGAGCTATGGGTTTTAAAAGTACAAGCCATGCAAAATGCCAAATGTTTAGGTTCAATCGAGGACGATTGAACCAGCGCTGGGGTTCATTCCCTGCCATTGGCCGACCACAAGGGATCGGCGCTACTTTTTTGCCAAAAGTGTCGAAATATTTTCTAAAGCACCTAAAACTCAATTTTCAATCCAAAGCTGGTAAAAAAGGCATCATAATCACCGAGGAGTAGTGTCTCTGCTCTGTCGTTCTGTACAAGATACCTCGAATTAATAAAGAACGACAGAATCGTATCAGGCGACCGTAGATATTTGTAATCGATCCCCATAAACGGCGCTGTTTGAAAGAAGTCCGCATTACGTGATTCAGAGAAAAACTTACCATCAACTGCTAAGAAGGTATTTCCCACATTAAAATACATCTTAGACCTGAGCCGATAAAGTATCGGATAGCCATACGTCAGAGAAACGGCATTCACATCAAAATCCATATTGTTGGCATCATCTGTTTTACGATTGTATTGATAAAGCGAATACCCCAGAGAAATCTTATGATTGTATGGCAGATCAGAGGCAACACCTATTCCTCCGTGAGATATACTCCCCTTTTTTCCAGTTCCCTCCTCTGTTCTGATGCCAAAGAAAGGCTCTATAAAACCAGGTTCTTGTACATTGTCTGCCCTGGAACTTTTTGTCTGCTGTAAATAATCCAGGTCTGCAAAAAGCCTTGTAAAAGAAAGTATTCCCGGAAATGGATAATCAAGGTGCAGTCGTACTCCCTCTCTGTTTTGTGGATACTTCTTTGCGTCATGGAGTTGCCAACTATCCGCATACGTTGTGAAATAGGGAAGTTCATAAAAGAGCCCCGGGGATTGGACATCACCAGGTCTTTCTGTCTTTATCACAAATGGGTCATATTTTGGTTCAACCCAAAAACCTTCCAGGTTAAAACTTACCCTGCCTATCGTACCACTGATGCCTGTATTAAATAGATTTCCATGAACATCAATTCCGTCACTTCCGGTAGGCCGATAAATACTATGGGCATAGGCAGCCCACGCCTTATAGGTCGGCAGAAAATTGTAAGAGTAATCAGCCCCAAGAACAAATTCATCCTGCTTCCCTACTTTATTGTAAGGAGACTCCCACCGTACAGGATTACCATCCACCATACCCTGCAAGGGCGAGTCTATTTCAGATGTTGATGCACCCCTGTTAAACGGACTCATAAAGTTGAAACCAAATTTCATATCTTCATATTCCCTTCCCAGGTAGAATCCACCCAACCAACTGGTAGAGTCGGAATTTTCTGGTAATTCTGCAAAATACACCTCATATAAAGTTGATGGGATAAAGAAGGGGTTGTAAAATCGCCTGACAATGTTTACTCCATAAAAGGGTAAATAGTCCGGCCCGTAAAAGGTGGGATTGGGTTCACCTTTGAGCACGTAATCACCCACATGCAAGGGGGTGAAGGCGCCTACGGATATAGTCGTATCTAAGGGTTGGTACCGCGCCCAGAGGGTATTGAGTGAGACGTCGTTTGAGTGTCTCACAAAAGGATTGGAAAAATACGGCGGGGTAACACCCCAGATATCTCCGACCCCGGCATCACCTCCCCGTCCATATGCATCCACCTCCAGACCCACAGTCCAATCCTCCGACATATCCGCATAAACACCTGCCCTTACCCTTGTTGTTATTGCCGCACCTTCTTCTATGGAAAATACATTCCGCGGTCTCGGCAGCGTATATGTTGGCTCCCACTCCTTATGCACCCTTTGGGTAAGAAATCCCATCGTATAATCAAAGGCGCCTTGAGTTTTTGCAGTAGCGTCTTTGAAGTCAACGTCAATACCCGTTGCTATTGATTCGATACTAAAATTGGTCTTATATCTATCCGATTCGGGTCTTGTCTGGAACCAACTGGATTCTGGCTTTATCTCTTGAAGTGCATCGGCAACCCTATCCATGTCTAACCCAAGCATAGGGGATCTGAGGTATTTATCCCTTATCTCTTCGGTCTTTTTTTTACCTGCGCCAATTTTCTGGAGTTCTTTCCTGAGTATCCTGACGGGTGTTCCCGGACCGCTACTAAAGGTTACAATGCCGCTTTTGTCCACGACAAAAGTATTTGTTTGTGGTCAGGTCTCCGGGATATATGTGCCCACATAAGCCTTTACCACCTTAAAATCCGTATCAATCAGATATGGATAAGGAATATCTACCCTTTCAACAAATTCAGCAGTTTGACGGGCATTGCTTAACATGCTTATGGCAAGGATTTCAACCCCGTAATCCTCCAGAATACCCTGCATAACCTTTGCCCTGCCTTCACAACCGCCACAACAGTCTGAAAACCAGATTATGACTGGCTTTATTCCTCGATACGCAGATAATGTATAATTTTTGCCTTTGGTACTGGGAAGCGTAAAATCGGGGGACTCAGTACCAACCTGTACAATGTCTGCATTTGCATGAGCCATGCCATGTAAGGTTATAGATATGATGATAAGGTAAAAAAAGAATAGATATCGTCTATACTTCATTTTCTTTAATTCGAGGTTTTTAACGGCTTTGATATTAACTTACAGACTTAACCCGCTCTACAAGAAATTGAGTAGGGTGGATTAAGGCACGGGGTTTTGCGCCGAATCCACCAACAATATTTTTATAAATGGTGGATTCGCTTACGCTTAATCCACCCTACAAAACTCGTGATTTTTTATTTTTCGCTGAAATTACTACAAATAACCCTTTCCCAAAGCCTTCTTCAAAGACATTCATTTTCCACCAAAAGAGGACGCAGATTTTCACAGATACACGTAGATATTTTTGTCTTTGTACGGATAATCGTTCGACTGAGCGCTCACGACGAAGTCCACGTTCATCTGCGTACAAAATAAAATATTTGAATTAGTATTCCAGCTTATTTACCCAATCGGGGTATCTCATTTCTTCAACGGCATCATATGGGGGAGTATAAGGTTTGATGTCAATGAGTGGAGTTCCATTCAACACATCCAGCCCTTTGACTCTGAGTATATTCCCATTTATTTCAATTACTTTAACGGTAGTCATACCGATAGGATTTGGTCTCCATGGACATCGGCAGGCAAATATACCCACTTCCGGCACGTCTTTTCTTCCCTGAGGTTTCATTTTAAGCTTGACCTTATCTACCTTATCAAGCCAGTAAAGAATGATAAGATGAGAATATTCATCAATTCCTTCCAGACCACCTAAATAGCCAGTATCAACAACTATTTCTGTAATTAAATCCTGCCAGCCGCCAAATTTGGGTTGATTTATGGGACTTTTTATATAACCTATGGATTTTAATTGCACACTTTTCCTCCTGTGAGATTAAATTCTTTGTTAACTACCCTTCAAACTCATCGATAAGATTTCCATATTTGATTTGCGAATAACATGA
Organism: Candidatus Brocadiaceae bacterium; assembly: GCA_024653795.1. Classification (GTDB taxonomy): domain Bacteria; phylum Planctomycetota; class Brocadiia; order Brocadiales; family Brocadiaceae; genus Wunengus. The sequence continues at coordinate 9,282 of JANLHY010000161.1, forward strand.
TAAATCATGTTTTTTCTACTTGATAACCCTCAGCTTGCCATTCACGAATACCGCCTTTCAAGTGGTACAGCTCCTTTAATCCTTTACCTTTTAATACCTCGCATGCTTTGGAACTGCTATTTCCGCTTCCACAATGGATAATCACTTTTTTGTCCTTGGGAATCTTATGGATATTCTGTTCAAGCTCTTGAACTGGAATGAGATTAGCACTTTTAATATGTACTTCGTTATATTTTTCTTTAGTTCTGACATCTACTACGATCACATCTTTTTCCTTATCTATCAATTCCTTTGCCTGTTTAGCTGATATATCTTTTACCTCATATGAATCCTTTTTTACATCCATTTAAATCCCTCCTTTAAATACAAGTTATAAGTTTATATCACATAGTTCTTCTACCGATCAACTGGCAGACCAATGCGATTCCACTGTACCATGCCACCCTGCAGAACGGTGACACGGCTGAATCCTGCCTTGGTTAGCATCTGTGCAGCCTTCAGTGAACGCTGATCGGTACGACAGACAATAACGATGGAGCGCTGCTGGTATGCATTCAATTCGTCCAAGCGGCGTGGCAGGTCTTCAATTGCTATATTTCTGGAATCCCCGATATGTCCTAAGTCTCCCACGTACTCCTCTGCACTTCGCACATCTATCACCAAGATATCCTCTCTCTTGTCCAATCGCTGCTTGAGTTCTGCAACACTGAGCATGCGCACAGGTTTCTTGCGCAGGCGCTTGATAAGTCGCGGTAGAAACGCCACAAAGGCGAGCAGACCTAAGCCCAGGAGCGCTTTCTGGATCATGCCCTCACCACCTGCCACTGCATTTCGTCCAGCATATCCAAGGTAGGTGTATGCTATTGCGCCAGGCAGCATGCAAACGAATGACGTAACTACGCAATGAAACAGGCGGATACGCGTAAGTCCGAGGGCATAGTTTAGCAAGTTAAATGGGAATAATGGCACCAGGCGAACGAAGGCTACAAAACGCCAACCTTCGGCTTCTACACCCTCAACCAATTGCTTTAACCTGCCACCCATCTTGCGTAATACTAAATCAGAGGCGAGATAGCGGGCAATAAGAAAGGCCACTGTGGCACCAATAGTTGCGCCTGTCAGGTTGTAGAACGTTCCCCAAATAGGTCCGAATAGCACACCGCCCGCAATCGTCAGAACCGACCCCGGCATGAGCAGCACAGTCGAGATTGCATAAATACCAATGAACAGAAGCGGGGCCACGATACCAGCACCCGCAAGCCAATTCTCAAGTACGGCAACATCGAACTGCTTGCGGTAAGTAACCGCAGTTGCAATTCCAGCTATTAAAAAGACGAATACAATGATACGAATAATGTTAGCCGCTTTCATCAGTCTGACCCTTATTTGGGGTGAAATGATCATGTCCGAAGTGCCATCACCTCCAGGTATTCCGACTCAACTAGAGTGGAGCCTCCATTTCCTTTGTTGTGGGCGGCCCAAAGCCCTTCGAGATCTTTGCGAAATGCGGCTTGTCCATCGGTATCGAGTGCAGCAAACGCACGCTGTGTCGGACCATAAAACTGTCTCCAAAACTCAACCACTTCGGGTGGAGCAAACGGAAACTTAAAGGATATGAAGCGCCGTGCAAACACCATTTCCGATGTGCCGTTCTGCAGGCGTTCACGCACCTTGGTTTCGTCTCCCCAAAGGAGTGGAGATGGCACTCCTGGCGGTGGAGGAACACGACTGGTAGTTGCCTTGAAGATTTGTCCTATAAAGCCAATAGGTGTCCAGTTGGCCATAGCGATACGTCCGCCAGGTCGGCATACGCGAACTAGCTCTGCCGCAGTCTTTTCCGGACGCGGCGCAAACATTGCTCCAAACATCGTAACCACCAAATCAAAGGAGTTGTTGGGATAAGGAAGGTTTTCAACATCACCTTCGTCAAACTTGATCGAAACCCCCTCTCTCTTCGCTCTGTCCCTACCTTGCTCAAGGAGATTAGGCACAATGTCGACTCCGGTAACTTGCGCACCCGCACGCGCACATGGCAAAGCGAGATTACCGGTACCACATGCAGCATCAAGGACTCGGATGTCCGGAGTTACCCTAAGTCTATCAATAAATTTCGACGCGCCATCTTCATACGATTTTGCAATCTCTCCGAAATTTCCAGTTGCCCAAGTAGCTTGGAGCCGAGCTTTAAGTGCGCCAATATCAGAAATGGCTTCACTCATAAATTTCCTCCTTTTGATATTCATCGTATTCTTCATTTATTTTGACAAGTCATCTGAGTTAAAATACCGCCACCTGAAGTATACCCTGAACATCTGTTTGTAAAAAAGCTAACACCTAACAATATAATTGACTATATTACAATATTATCATATTATATGACAATCAAATAAAATATGTAAAAACGGGAGTGACAAATGAATCAATTAGATATAAGAGACAAAGCGGAAATCTTAAAGCTCTTGGGACATCCAACCAGATTGTTGATATTGGAAGAGCTTGCTAAAGGGGCTAAGTGTGTAACTGATATCCAGGATTTACTGGACATTGAACAGTCCAACCTTTCTCAACATCTTTCAGTATTGCGAAGGCTCAAGATAATAGATTTTTATGAGGATGGAACGCTTCGTTGTTATTACATCACACGTCCCCGAATGGCAGATTCACTGTTTATGTTCATTTCCGGGAATTATCCTGTTGTACGACGTTCATGCGAAGAGGTACGAAAGGAGAGTGAAAGAAGACAAGCAAAAACGGCATCGAGAAAATAAATTTATAAAAGCACTTGATAAAGGTGCACTTTTTGTATAATATATTTAAGTAGTTGCTAAATCACTTAACAATCTGAGCACAATGAAATGAAGTTGGTACCCTCCGAGATGTTTAAGGTATTAGCCGTAGAAACACGGGTTAGAATAATTGATCTCCTGAAGTCCAGGGGACCGCTTGGCGTCAAAAATATTGCAGAACTGGTTGGCATAACACCTGCTGCCATATCGCAACATCTAAAAATATTGAGACAATCGGGTCTTGTCAGAAGTGAAAGAAAGGGATACTGGATACCGTATTCAATAGATGAAGAGGCATTAGAAAATTGTCGGCAGATATTGAACGAAGTTTGTACATGCGGTTGCCGGGGAACAGGCAAATTCAAAGAGAAAGTGTTGAGTGGAGCAAGTTTAGAATCACTCAGGAAATATAAGAAGGAGTTACAAAATGAAATCAGAACTGTCCGGGAAAGGATTAAAGAGATAGCAACCCCAAAGTAGTAGGTAAATTTTTTTATATTTATAATTAAGTATATGCTTAAATACTTAACCACTATCTTTATATGTTTGCTGACGTGGTCAGCACAATATCGAATTTTATAGGAAGGAGGTGATGAAAAATGTGTTGCAAACCAGGAGGAAGCCAAAGAATGCCGGGAGCTTTGGGATGTAGCTGTGGCTGCTGCGGGTGTGGATGTCGTCCTTTCTTCCGACGTTTCATATCCGCAAAAGAGGAACAGGAAATGTTGGAAGAGTACAGTGACCAACTGAAGAAGGAACTCGCAGGAGCAGCAGAACGTATCCAGGAACTTAAAGGCAAGTAAGTTCAAGCTCCAATGAGGGGCGGGGCAAACGTTAAAGCTCCCGCCCCACTTTATTTGAACATCATAACTAATACAATGGAGGTGTAAGATGAGTTTGTTAATACCGAGTTTGAGCCACTTTTTCCACCTTTTGGCAACAGTGGTATGGATTGGTGGAATTGTGATGATTCTCTTGGTGATATTGCCTGGGGCAAAAGCAGCTTTAGAATCATCTCCTATGGTAAGTAGTGTCTGAACGAAAACGCACTTTTTGGAAAAAGTGCGAGGACGATTTTCTCGTTGCCAATAGATAATTTTAAAATTTGAGACCAGGTTTTTGCTAA
>JANLHY010000166.1 GCA_024653795.1 Candidatus Brocadiaceae bacterium
CAACTTCATGTTGCTGTGCCATCAGGGCTAAAGCCCCGGTAGGACGTGTACCCACTAACCCCAGCCTTAAGGCTGGGGTTAGTGACGGTCTTATCTGAACTTGTCCTCGTAAAAACGGGGATTGGGCTTTAGCCCCGACAGTGCTTGTACTGAGCCTGTCGAAGTGCCTGATCTTCAAAGTGTCGGGCAAGTACAGACGACCCGTCGGGTCGTCTCTACAAGTTCAAATTATTTATTGTCAATCCCTAAAGTCCGAATAACAGACAGAACACTCATTGATACTTAGTCTCATTTTAACTAGTATAATGCTTTTATTATTCAAGTCAAACATTTTCTATTTCCGTTTAAAATACAATTACAAACAGTTTCCAGAGTTTGATTTAAAGGCATCTTATCCACCGTATGAAATTTATGAGTTGAAGACAAAGAATGGGATGGGGATGGGGGTGGGGGTGGGGGTCGCATCTTAACAGGTTGTCAGAGAATGCAAAATTCAAAAAATCCGGTGTTGATATTAAAGGACTTTTGACACTAGAATTTGCCAAAATACCTATTCTCGGACAGCCTGTTAAATATTAAGTGGTTGTTTCTTCAAATTTGTTATCTTATTATTCTGCGTTATCTGCGGATATTTTCATTAATGCACAGGCGCATTAACCCTTTCCCCCTTATTTACTATAGTATTTACTTCATCTATTTGCTGCCTTTCCATAGTATCATCATAATATCTCACATACCTTCTCAGGAGATCCCTTATTTGTCTATCGCTCTCCTGTGCGCTTGTTGATGGTTCTTTTATTACCATCCTGAACTCATTTAAGATACGTTCTACTTCATCTTTAGAATACTGTTCCCTCGTTTTTGCAACAAAAATCTTCTCATGTTTACTCGCCGTAGTGCCTTCTTCCGCTGTAAGAATCTCCTCAAAAAGCTTTTCTCCGGGCCTCAAGCCTATAAACTCTATATTAATATCCTTATACGGTTCCATTCCATGAATCCTTATTAACTCCTCTGCCAGTGTTAAAATCTTTACTGGTTCCCCCATATCCAGCACGAGAACTTCACCGTGCTTTCCCATTGCGGATGCCTGTAATACAAGGGATACAGCCTCTGGTATCGTCATAAAATATCTCTGCATTTCCTTGTGTGTTACCGTAAGAGGTCCACCATATTCCAATTGTTCAAGAAACATGGGTAAAACACTACCACGACTCCCCAGCACATTCCCAAACCGTACTGAGATAAATTCAGTTTTTGTGTCATCTTCCCCATTCTGGCTTCTGACTCCTGACTCCTGACTTCTGACGTCATTGAATGCCGTACATATATACTCAGCTATTCTTTTTGTGGCACCCATAACACTCGTAGCTCTTACTGCTTTATCAGTGGAAATGAGAATAAATTTCTCTACGTGATGCCGTACCGAAGCCTCTGCAATCCTACAGGTTCCAAACATATTCACCTTCACTGCCTCTTTGGGATTACACTCCATCATAGGCACATGTTTATATGCTGCTGCATGGAATACAATCTGAGGTTTAAACGTCTCAAAAACCTCTTCGACCACATCTTTATCCCTTATATCCCCTGTTACAAAAATTAATTTATTCTGTATTTGCGAATCCACTACTCTTCTTTCCTTCTTCTCGCACTCTATCCCATCGCCCATACTTCCATTTCCACCAACCCCTTCTGATTGCCTAAGAAATAAGGCTGGGAACATCCTTTCCAACTTGAGTTTCATATTATGCAGTTCAGTCTCATCAATATCAAAAAGGATAACCTTTTCTGGCTGGAATGAACACACCTGCAGTGTTATCTCAGACCCAATAGAGCCTCCGGCGCCAGTCACCAGAATCACCTTATTCTTTAAAAATCCTTCTAAATATTTATGATCAACGTTTATTGCCTGGCGGCCCAGAAGGTCTTCGATACGTATATCTTCAAGGTTTTTCATATTGATATCTAGTTTGTGGAAATCATAAATACGTGGAATAATCTTTATTGTGCCCACCTTTAATTTCATTAACGAATTATAAATTTCTCTAAGAATCTTGTGATTTAAAGACGGCATAGCAATAATTACTGCCTCAATTCCATATTTTGAAATAACCGCGCTTAATTGATCTATTGCACCAAACACTTTTAACCCACGCAGATACATCCCAATTTTAGTTTTGTCGTCGTCCAGAAACCCCACAGGATAATAATCAGAACAAGTATGTCTCGCCATATCCCGTAATATCATCTCTCCCGTATTGCCCGCACCTAGAATAAGAGTCCTTTTACCATTCTTTGGGGCATCATTTTCCCGAACTACTTCCAAAATTAATCTTTTGGAAATCCTCAATCCACAGAGTAAAATAAGTGTAATAAACCCATCTATCAAATAAATACTTCTCGGAAACCCTTCGATGTGAATATCAAAAGAAAAGTATTTTGGAAGATAGTCGCTATACGATGAAGAAAAAGGGATTAATGTCAAAACCATCAACAACGATTCCGATATTATCACTGCCTTTATAATATTTAATAAATCATGGAGCCCAACATATTGCCAGGTAGTTTTATACAGTCTGAAACAAGCAAATACAATCAGCTTAATAACAACAAAGAGAGATATAGCTTTTAAAAACATCGATCTATATCCAACAGACATAGTAAATTCAAAACGGATAAAAAAGGAGCCGTAGAGGGAGAAGACAATTATGAGGATATCAAAAATTAAAAAAAATAAAAGACGCTTACTATTTGAAGGATGCGTGAATTTATAGAATAGACTATTATTACTTTCCAATTGTTTTCCTTTACTAAAATCCATTTTTAAATTATTCCCCCTTAAAAAAGAGACAGTAATATATGTTTAATTTTAAAGAAAATCAATAAAAAACTCTTTGTCATTGAAAAAAATCCCCGTGCCGTTGGCAAGGGCGACACGGTTCAAATAGAACCCGAAGCCCGTTTGCAGGAAATTATTCCCAA
>JANLHY010000170.1 GCA_024653795.1 Candidatus Brocadiaceae bacterium
TACGTGTGCCGGGCAGAGAAAGCCGTCGAGGTTCAGTTCTTTATCTGTCAGGAGCGCCTTCATAACCGGTGGCATTACTTTATGTGCGGTAAGGACAAAGTAGTTTTTTAATTCCCGCCTTTCTGCTTCAATAACGGATGCGGCAATTGTTGGGGCTGTAGTCTCAAAACCAACAGCAAGGAACACAACTTTTTTATCCGGATGTATTTCGGCCAGATGTAAGGCATCAAGGGTTGAATAAACCACGGTAATCGAAGCCCCTTTAGCCTTTTCTTTTTCAAGGCTTGAAGACGAGCCGGGTACACGCATCATGTCGCCAAATGTTGTTAATAAGACATCATGACCACTGTTTGAGATGGAGGAAGTATTTTGTGAGATGGCTATAGTAGTGTCTATATAGCTGACAGATGTTACGCATACAGGGCATCCAGGACCGGAAAGCAGTCTAATATTTGAGGGAAGCAGTTTTTTTAATCCGTATCGATAAATGGACATCGTATGGCTACCGCACACCTCCATAATGGTAATCTCATCGTGGCCATCCATAAGGTTACCAATTTTTTTGGATAAACTAATTGCAATCGTTCCGTTACGAAATTCGTCTATATATTTCATCGATAATTACTCAGTATTATGTGTTATCTTTCATACATTTTGTAGCTTTCACATTCTCTCATTGATTTTACTTTTAATTTCAAGTGATTCAAGACAATTTACTGTTGTTTGTCTTAACATATTTATGTATAGTTTGGATAGTATCTGTCATCTAAAAAGGTAATGAACAGTTCCTGAAACTTTAACAACAAAAGGTTGGTTAAGGATGAAATATTTACAACAAAAGAAGGGGGGGGGCTTATATGGGTAAATATTTATATGCAATTGTAGACGGTGAGGTACATCCTTTCAATTGTTACAAGGTTTACACCGAATTGGACGCACTTGTTGCCTATGCCAATACTGAAGAACATGCGATGGAGTTGGCAACCATGTATGAGCACGGAGAGATTGAGCCAGTGGCTTTTAGTTGCGAGAAATGTGGTGGAACCCATGAGGTGTTACAGGAAAGTGGGGAATAAATCACCGATTTAGGTTATAAAGTAACGATCATTTCCAGATATGAGAATGTATCACCGGCATCAATTTGACATTCATAGAAGAAAATAAATGACTGATTTTGAAAAAATAAATATTTACAAACCAAAAAAGGATATTAAACTAATCACCCAATGGAATGGATAATAGTAATCATATTACTCATTTTTAATGGCATATTTTCGTGTATGGAAATGGCATTTGCATCCACCAATGTTCCACTTTTACGAGATATGGCCTCTAAAGGAAATGCCGCTGCAAAAATATTTATTAATCTAAGGACACGTCCAGAAAGAACTTTTGCTGTTATTCAGGTCGGTATTACACTGGTCGGAATTTTGTCTGCTGCAGTTGGCGGTGCAGAAGTTGAGGAGACTATTCTACCATTTCTCCAGAAATATTTAAATGTTTCCGGTACAACGGCGGAAATTCTTGGAATCGCACTTTTTGCCATCCCTTTTACCTTTATTACTGTTACGATTGGAGAACTGGTACCGAAAGCCATTGCAATCCGCTATCCTGAAGGGATATCGTTAGCATCAAGTTATGTGTTAAGCCTTATGACAAGGATCGCCGTGCCAGTTGTCCATATCCTTGAACAATCAACGGTAAGACTTCTTTCCTTGTTAGGTATTCGACCGACCCCTCTTTCTGAAGAGGGGGTATCAGAACTTTCCCTAAAATCTCTACACCCGGTTCATAGGGATTATATTTTGAATTTGTTTGCATTGCGCTTTAAGAAGGCATCTGAAGCTATGCTTCCCTTTTCCAGGGTCGTTACGGTTCGTAGTTCTATGGGCAAAGAGGAAATACTAAAAGTTATTATTGCCTGCGGACACACAAGACTCCCTGTCATATCTGATGAAGCCGAACCGCAAATAGTCGGCATCCTTCACACAAAAGAATTTGTAGCCATGATGGACACAAAAACAGAATTTTCATTAACCAGCTTACTCCGAAAACCATATTTTGTCGACGTTAACGAATCCATTCTCAAGATACTCAAGAATTTTCAAGGAAATCGAATTCACATGGCCATAGTGCGCCAGGGTACCCAAGCGATAGGTATCATAACATTAGAAGATATTTTAGAAGAAGTCGTGGGTGAAATTTATGATGAAGACGATGATGGAATGGTAAAAAAGATCTGGAGTCAACGAATTGGTATGAGAATGCGTTAGACTAAAAGTTAGCAGAAAGAAAACCTTAAATACTACTACGAAATGATTCAACACTGTCAATAACACTCCGAGATAAATTATTGTTGTCAACAAAAAGATTTGATCCCCTTCTCTCCTTTTTCATATTTTCAATTGCCAAAAATTAGACAAATAAAATATTGATTTATGAAGGTCTGCTCCTCGCTTCTAAATGGCGGATTTCAACTAAAAATAACAAATCCAGTAGATTACATAAGGGAGATAGATAAGTAATGAAGACAAAAACTATGGACGATACAGAGATTAAATTTAGAGGCATAGAGGCATTGAATAAAACACTTGGGCCTACTGCTGCTCTGAGGTTCCTTACGCTCTTTCATCGTGAACCTACCGATTATGTAAAAATATCCCGACGGCTTTATGAAGGACAAACGATAGACGAGATATTTAAAAGAGCCAAAAAACACTGGAAACAATGATTTCTGCCCGCAACAGTCAGATAACAGCGAACAAACGGAATGAATAAATTTCCAAATTGTTTGTTAAATGCAACTCCTGAACAAAGAAATAATTATGAGTTAAGCGGAGGTGGCACAGGAATTCACTGGGAAGAAATCGATGAAGATATTAGTGTTCCCGGTTTATTACTGGGAAACAAAGATTTGGCGTATTATAAAAAAAGATATAACAAGCTGCTGTCTTATCTATGGAAAAACAACTAATGAACGACCCATTCATACGCTCCATAAAGAAAGAAAAAAGGAGCATCGTTCTATGGAAATATTAAAGCACTAATCAAGCCTTGACCCCAGTACATTATAACTCCTCTTCGACTACACCCAGATGTATCTTTTTATTCATAGCGCACCAGTAGAGTAGGGTGGATTAAGCGAAGCGAATCCACCAATCTTATCGTATGAAAAAAAGAAGGTGGATTTGGCGTAAAAGACGACGCCTTAATCCACCCTACCCAACTCCTTTAGCAAGAATAAAGACCTGACCCCAATTTTGGACCCCAATTTTGCTTACTCACAGAAAAGCAACTCCGCGCTCCATACTTTTGACATACTTCTTTTAATGTCAAAATATTGTCAATAGTCCAGTTGTAAGGGAAGCAAGGGATATCTTCACAGGCTGTCCGAGAATGCAAAATTCAAAAAATCAGGTGTTGATATTAAAGGACTTATGACACGAGAATTTGCCAAAATACCTATTCTCGGACAACCTG
>JANLHY010000197.1 GCA_024653795.1 Candidatus Brocadiaceae bacterium
GGCGAAAATGCATTTCTCGCAGTTATCAATATTATTACCAAAGACGCGAAGGACATTGACGGTGTAAAGGTGAGCAGTGGTTATGGAAGCTTTGATACTTACGAGGAAAATATCGTATTTGGGAAGACGTATGGGAATGTTAACGTATCAGGAATGGTGCATTACAGGCAGTCGGCTGGTTTTGACGGCATCGTTGAGAGTGACAGCCAATCTTTTTCTGGTTTTCCGGCAGCTTCACAGGCGCCGGGAAGGGTAGAAGATTGGCGGCAGGAATACGACCTAAACCTGAAGGCGGTTTACAAAGATGTTTATTTTGAAGGATGGTATAGTAATAGAAACCGCGGCCCTTTTATCGGCCCCCAGTATGCCTTAAACGATGAATCTGATGTAGAAACCAACTACGTGTTCGGTGAGGTAGGGTATAAGAAGACCTTTGAGGAAAGACTTACTTTTAAGCCCAGGGTCTATTATGATCAGTTTGATAATAACACCTACATCGAATCATTTTCAGAGGGTGTAACTTTGGATTTGGATGGAGATGGGATTTATGATACCTATCCCGATGGGCTCATTGGTAACGGCAAGGTGATTCAAAAGATTATCGGCACAGAAATTCCGTTTGACTATGAACTGTTTGATGGAAATGTAATCACCCTGGGTTTGGAATATCGCCTGATCAGTCAAACGAACGTCCGATTTTCAAGCAACTTTCATCCCGTCACCTATGCGCCGCTTCCTTCCCTCCAGGATTTTTCAGACACGTACCCTTTTTTAAAAGAGGCCATACGGAGGATATGGTCAGTTTATTTGCAAGATACGTGGGATATTACCGACACCTTAAACCTTACATTAGGGGCAAGGCACGACCAGTATAGTGATTTTGGCGGTGCGATCAGTCCGCGCGCAGGCTTAACATGGGCATTTATGAAGGATGCATCGCTAAAACTCCTGTATGGAGAGGCATTTCGCGCCCCCAGTTTCCTGGAGATGTTTACCACAAACCAGCCTGCCATCCAGGGAAATGAAGACTTAGACCCTGAAACCATTAGAACATACGAATTGGGATTAAGTTACAAGTTTAACAAATATGTTTCGAGCAGCGTGAATTATTTCTTCAACGACGTAAAAGACCTTATTGTCTTACGCACCCTGGAATCTGCGCCGAATACATCCCGGTATGAAAATTTTGGAGACGCCCGTATACAGGGTGTAGAGATGGAGACGAAGGTGGACATAACCAAAGGTAATTATGTTTTTATGAATTATACCTTCCAGTCTTCTGAAGACGACAATGGGGACGACCTGCCATTTGTAGCAAAGCACAAGGGTAATTTCGGGATAAACGTACACTATTGGAAGTACCTCAACACCAACCTGAGTGCCTTTGTCAGCGGGAAGCGTTCTAGGGAAGCGGACGATACAAGGGACGATCTGCCTGCGTATACACTGCTAAATCTTTCTGTTATCGGGAAGGAATTTTTTAAGACTATGGAGGTATCCGGGACGGTGTATAACCTGCTTGACAAGGACTACAGCGACCCCGGTCCAACTTCCATACCGGAAGACCTTCCCAGGCCAGGAAGGACGTTTTTTATTGGCCTAAGCTACCAATTTTAGCGCATAAGAGCTATTGACAGTAGGCAGGCAATTGATTGCCTGTACTGAATAAAAAGGAAAATAGAATGGAAAGCGCTTGTTGCGTTCAAAACTCAAAATCCAATCCCGCCTGAAAAACCGCCTACATTACGAGAGGCAATACGTATGGTAGCAAGGCTTGGAGGCTTCTTAGGCAGAAAATGCGATGGAGGGCCAGGTACCCAAACTTTATGGCTTGGACTCCAAAGATTAGATGATATCACAGAGATGTGGAAAATCTCCATGCCTGTCCTTGCGCCACACGCACTTGATCCGCCCCTTGTGTCCAGTATAAATGTGGGTAAAGATAAGCTAGTTAAGGGGGACGCCCGCAATAATACCCCTTAGCGAAGGGGGACTAATGGGGTTGTTATGCGATCTTAGCGTGCTCTGCAGTGATCTGAACTGTTACAATTCGCTTTTGCTCGTGGCTAAACCCAGCCTAAAAATTTTTCAATGTCATTAAAAAAAATTCTGGGGTTGTGCAGGTAAATACTACTCCTTGCCTTTGCCCTTTCGAAGATGCGCATTACACCCTTATTGTAATTGTGGAAGGCGTCTTTTACCTCATTTTCCAATGCTGCAAAATCACCAAAATCCATGGTATCAACCCTTCGATTTACATCTTTTAGATAATAGTCGCTTGGTATGCGGGTAAAGAAATCTTCATAAGACATTTCTTTGTTAACCAGTCCATGTTCAACACCAACATCAAAGAGCCTCGTCCCCGGGAAAGGCTCATAGACGCCGATTGAGGCAAAACCTGGTTTTATTTTATACAGTAATTCCAGGGTTTTTCTAACATCTTCCTTTGTTTCTGTAGGAATACCCATCATAAAATAGGCCGTCCAGTGAATTCCTACCTCTCGAAAAAGCCTTGCCGATTCTTGTATACGTCCCAAGGTAATCCCTTTGTCCATCAACTTTAAAATTCTCTCACTGCCCGATTCAATCCCCACCTTTATACTGTTACAACCCGCCTTCTTCATAGTTCTCAATAATTCCGGGTCCACTAAATCAACCCGTGTGTTACAATCCCAATTAATTTTTATACCTTCATTCATTAACATATTGCAAAATTCCATGACCCTCTTTCTGTTCACCGTAAAAGAATCGTCCTTAAATGTGAACTGACGGGTCCCGTAACGCTGATGCACGTACTTGATTTCCTCTACAACATTTGTTAAGGAACGATACCGCACCTTTCTCGTCCATATCTGTGTTGCGCAATAGGAACAACTATACGGACAACCCCGGCTTCCCATCAATAATCCCATATCTTCTGAAGTATACGTATCCAAACCTAACAATGTTTCTCTGTCTGGGAATGGAAGGCTGTCTAAATTATCTATAAATTTTTTTGTATTATTGTGGACAATTTTATCGCCGTCCCGGTAAGAAATTCCCTGTACTATGCCGAAATTATTATTCTTCGAATCCCCGATCAAAGTCGAGGACAAGTTTAACGTATTTACCAATTCAAGAAGTGCTGTCTCGCCCTCCCCATTCACAACAAAATCAACGTCTTTCGTGTTTTTAAGGATCTCATCTGCCCTCACAGTCGCATGAGGACCACCAAAGACAACGTAACAATTTCTGTTAAATTTTTTTGCCAGGTAAGCAATCGTAAACGCAGAGGCAGCCTTCGGGGTCATAACCGTAACCCCAACCAGATCGGGTTGATATTTTACAAAAATCTCCGGAATCTCTTTTATAATGGGATTTTCCGGATTCCTCAATTCCTTCAAATAAATACGATATTTTTCCGGAAGTCTCGTATAATCCATCCCCGTTGAATTTTTATTGCAGTCGGCATCATAGATGGTTACCTGATGCCCGGCCTTTTTCAGCGTTGAGGACAGATAGCTTAATCCTAAAGGAAAATACCGATTAAAATAATTGAAGAATCTGTAAAAAGGCGGGTCTATTAAAAGGATTTTGGATTTCGGATTAAGGACGTTCATTTCCACAAACCCCTATCCAGGCTTCGGTATTGTACTGCTTCAGATATATGTTCTATCTTTATATGCTCGCTTTCGTCCAGGTCGGCAATGGTGCGCCCCACTTTAAGAATCTTACTGTGTCCACGCGCCGAAAGCCCCAATTCCGTCATTGCCTGATAAAGAAGCGCTTCGGCATCTTTATCCATCACACAATATTTTTTAACCTGTCTGGAAGACATATGCGCATTCATACCTGTTGACTGACCCTTAAATCGCTCTTTTTGCACTGCATGGGCTACCATCACCTTTTTTCTAATATCCGCAGAGGACTGTGCCTCCCTCTCTGCAACAAGCTCATTATAGCGTACAGCAGGCACCTCTACTTGAATATCCATTCTGTCCAATAACGGCCCAGAAACCTTTGACATATAATTTTGAATTTTATGGGGGGTGCAATGGCACTCTCTCCGCTTATCAGTATAATACCCGCACGGACAAGGGTTCATGGCGCATATAAGCATAAAATTTGCAGGATACGTAACTGAATTTAGCGCCCGCGAAATTGTCACACTGCCTGCTTCCAGGGGTTGTCGGAGTACTTCCAATGTCCTTCGGTCAAATTCCGGAAGCTCATCCAAAAAAAGCACACCATTATGTGAAAGGCTAATCTCGCCGGGCCTCGGGAACGAACCACCACCAATTAACCCTGCAGTACTAATCGTATGATGAGGGGTGCGAAAAGGCCTTGTTGAAACTAATGATTGTTTCGTGCCAAGGAGTCCCATTATACTGTAAATTTTGGTAGTTCCTAAAGCCTCCTCTAAGGTAAGCAACGGCATAATCGTGGGTATACGTTGCGCAAGCATCGTCTTGCCAGCGCCCGGCGGCCCTACCATAATCACATTATGATTTCCAGCGACAGCAACCGTTAAAGCCCTTTTGACATGTTCTTGACCTTTGACGTCTGAGAAATCTATGTCATAACCAGAAGACTCCTTGAATACCTTATCCAGTTCAACCTTATACGGTACGGAAGGTGTAGACCCGGTTAAAATTCCCACGGTATCTACAAGGGTTTCAACGGGAATGGTATCAAGTCCATCAACAACCGCCGCCTCAGACGCATTTTCAGAAGGAACCAGAAATTTTTTTATCCCCAGTTCTCTGCACTTAAACGCCATTGATAAACAACCCTTAACAGGACGTAGCCTGCCATCCAGAGATAACTCGCCCACAATGGCGTATGTCTGGATATCTGGAACCTCGATTTGGTTCGTTGCTATAAGTATCCCGACCGCTATTGGTAATTCAAAAACCGGGCCTTCTTTCTTGCGGTCTGCAGGCGCAAGATTTATTGTCATGGGTTTATAAGGAAACCTGTAACCGCTATTATTGACCGCCGCCTTTACCCGATCACGGCTCTCCTTAACCGCCGTGTCCGGTAACCCAACGATGGCAATGTAAGGCATATCGCCCCTGGCGATATAAACTTCAATATCTAATAAATATGCCTCAATACCAAAAACGGCAACACTTCTAACTTTAGCCAGCATTCGCTGATACCCAAAAATGGTAATAGTTCAGCTCACCGCAGAGAACGCCGAGGTCGCAGAGGCTGTTAGAGAAAAGGCAGAAGAACTATGTGGATTTTCCCCTCCCCCTTTATCCCCCTCCGTGACGGGGACAGGGGGAGGAATCCGCATTTCTCAGCGTTCTCCGCGTCCTTTGCGGTGAACTATTACAAAAAAGTATCCGGATTTGCTATTTTACAGATGCGGCTTTATTCAATGCCTTGAGCAGGACATCCATGTCGATCCCGCTCATTCCCGCTGTTTTCTCGATACTAAAACCACCGCCACAGCAGGAATCTACCTTAAAATTACTAAAAACCGTAATTGTTTTTGGATATTTCTTTATCACATCATTAATAACCATATCCTTCGTAATTAAATCCGCCATTTTTGCCTCCAAAAATTATTCTCCTTAACTTAGCCCCCCTTACCAAAGGGGGATTTATGCATCATATATGCCATGTAAGCCGCTTGATAAAATATAACTTGGTCATAATAACGCATAATATAATCAAAAAGCAACGTATTTTTACTGCCATGTCCAATATGAACTCTTGATTAAAACACATCCCAACCAAATGAAATTTTGAAATGAGTATATCATTTTTGAAATGCAAATTTGTTGGAGCGATGTAATAAAATCAGAACAAAAAAATTTGTAATTTTATAAGCTCAATATTTTAAAATGTTTATGTAAAAAATATTAAATATCAATAATTTATTTAATTGGAATACCGCTTGTGTATATGTTAAATTACCGTAAATTATTTGCCATGCAACAGTGCGGCGTATATTATTTCTTAAACAGAGAGGATTTTCGTAATGAGTGTTATGAGAAATACAATTAAGACATTACACCCGGCTTATTTTGCATTTATCATGTCCACGGGTATAGTCTCAATAGCATCCGGACTTCTGGGCTTCAAGGGCATTGCGTATGGGCTCTTTTATATAAACATCGTTGCATACGCAATCATTCTATCATTACAAATACTGCGGATAAGGATGTTCTGGACAAACCTGTATAATGACCTTTCCAATCCGAAATTAAGCCTCGTTTTCTTCACTACTGTTGCAGGCACTAATGTACTGGGTGCACAATTTGTCTCTGTAGTAAATTATCCAGAAGTTGCAAAGATATTCTGGTATTTTGGCATATTCCTCTGGACAATCGTTTCGCTATCCACATTTAATCTCCTCTTTATAAAATGCGATCAAAGGATTGAAATGGTAATGCACGGAGGTTGGCTGATTGCAACAGTCGGAACGCAATCAGTAGCCGTACTTGGTGGATTGCTGGCTCCCAAATTTGGAGATGCCGGGAGTTTTGTGATGTTTTCCTCCTTTGTGTGGTGGATGATCGGTTCTTTCCTTTACATGGTATTGATTACGCTCATTATTTACAGACTTGTATTTTTCAAAATATCCCCTGACGCATTAGTCCCGCCATACTGGATAAATATGGGTGCGCTCGCCATTACAACCTTAGCAGGTTCAATCTTATGCATAAACATTCCTAAAATACAGGGACCGTACGCTGATTTCTTAGGATTTACAAAAGGATTTACATTGTTTTTCTGGTCATTCGGCACATGGTGGATACCATTTTTGGTAATTATGGGAATATGGAAATACGTCTTTCATAAGACACAGTATAAATACACCCCCCTTTATTGGAGCATGGTCTTCCCTTTAGGCATGTACACTGCTTGCACCATAAGGCTTTCGCAGGCCCTTGAAATACCCTTTATTGCTAACATATCAAAATATTTTATATATGCGGCTTATGTTGCCTGGAGTTTCATATTTATCACTATGATACTTTCCATGATAAAAGCAGTGACTGCAAAAGAAGCCGCTACCCCAGCAAAGGAGGCGAAGGTCGCTCAACCTCAGACGACAGGTGTTGCGAAAGGATAGAACTTCCTTACGAAAAATCGCGAACGTTTAAGGAGTTTGGTTTTGTCCTCGCTCAACTTCATTCCCAGTTTTCCTTCAATGATTTCTTTGACAAACGAAAGGGCGGCCTGTCTGCGTGCAACGCACAGGCAGACAGTTCTTCTTTGGTTTTTGTCATGACGATGAGGAGAGTAGGCCGGCGGAGCTTCCCCGCCAGCCCCTCGCAGAACTGTACGTGAGCCTCTCGACTCATACAGCTCCCATTATTCAGTCGCTGAACCTAAACGACTTTGCCTTATCCAACTGTTCCTCCCTTTTCCCGGTTGACAGTTACATAAAACTGAATAACGCAGCCCCTTCGCATCCATTCCCATTACAGGAACTTCTTAGCTACTGCGGATTGCTCCGCCCCTGTTCTCCGCTTCGGTACTCTCATCCTCGGGGGTCTGCCCCATAAGCGCTAAGTTAAAATTATGGATTAAGTTAACCGTGTAATGAATAACAAATCCCCGTTTTCACGAGGACAGGTATCGAACAAGGAATTTCGAATTATGAAGTTTTATTATCCTTCGACATTCATTATTCCTTGTTCGATACTTGTCCTCATGGAAATGGGGAAGAGACTGCCCGCTATTTGGTTGAGGACAAACAGACAGAGTGCCTCTTCACGGTTAAAGATAATCAAAAAACCTTGAAACAAGGCATTGCCGCGTTAAATCTCGTTTCTGTTCCCCCCTCAACACCAAACTATTGATAAAGGACTTGGCCGTCTTGAAATCCGTCAGATTTGGGCCAGCACTCTCTTGAATGAATATCTCGATTTCCTCTATCACAAGCAGGTGTTTTGTATCCACAGAGACAAGTAATTTTGTATCTGCCATCTAATTTGCTATACTTGGGATTATTACTTAACTCGTAACACCCCCACACTGAGTATGTGCCATACCGGTTTGTAATATTCTCCTTTTCAATAGCATAGACATGGCCCTCGCGCTTCGTTCAGGAGAGGGATAGACAGGAAACATACGATCTTCAAACAATTGTTTGATCTTCATGGTAAATGTTCCACCCACGGTACAGATAACTGCCGGCTTACCCAATAATTTCATCGTATCCACGATGATGTCAACTATTTTTTCTGTCATGCCCTGGGGGGCCATAAGCGGAATGATAATAGCGGCGTCATATTCGTCGCTTTCTATCATGCCTGTATTTAAGGCAATTCGATAGTCTTCATCACATGCACTTCCCGTTAAATCAACAGGATTATTAACTACATAGAATCTCGAGAACTTATTTTTTAACTTTTCTTTTAGCTGAGGAGATGGGGTTGGAACAGCTAATCCGTTCTCTGAGCAATAATCGGCTACAATAACGCCAAAGCCGCCGCCATTGGTAACAATCAGGATTCGATTCCCTTTCGGGGGATTTTGCATGGAAAGGGCTTTAACGGCGTCAATAAATTCCTCCAGACCATTTGCCTCGATTATGCCCGATTTTAAAAATGCGGCCTTGTAGATTTCATATTTTCCTGCAATAGCGCCTGTGTGAGATTTAGCGGCTGCAATACCAGCCGCGCCTTTTCCAACCTTTAGCGCTACAATAGGCTTTTTTCTTGAACAGGCCTTAGCCGCCTCGATAAACCTTCTTCCATGATCTACCGACTCCATATATATCGCAATAACCTTTGTATACATATCATCCATTAAAAACGGCAAGAGTGTAGATTCTCCTATATCAATTCTATTCCCGTAATTTACCATCTTTGCTATGCCTAGCCCTTCCTGCGCTGCCAAGTCTAACAACGCAATAGCAAATGCCCCACTTTGAGACAGTATCGATAATGCCCCCTTTTTAGGTTTGCTTACCCTTTCCCATGGCAAAAAGGAAGTGGTAAAATTCGTATAATTATCCAACACTCCCAGGCAGTTAGGCCCAAGAATTCGGATATTATTTTCAATTGCAACCTGTTTGATCTTTTCTTCCATTTCAATACCTTCCGTACCCATCTCTCTGAAACCAGCGCTGATTATTATGGAATGTCGAATTCTTTTTTGTGCTTGTTGTTTCAACACATCCAACACCAATGGGGCGGGTATAGCAATCACGGTCAATGCTATTTCATCTGGAACATCAAGTATCGAGGGAAAACACTTCAAACCAAAGACATCCTTGTATTTTGGGTTTACGGGATACATCTTGCCTTTGAATCCCATGTCGAGGAGGTTTTTCAGGATGATACCTGGCAGACTGCCAGGTTTTTCGGTGGCACCAATGATGGCAACTGAGGAGGGGTTAAAAAAGGTGTCCATTCGGGTTTTTCACTCTATAAAGTTACTGCTTGCAACCTGCAATTTCGTAACAGTTTAGTTTTTTGAAAAATTCCAGTAATAATGTGGTTATTATGCAATGTAGCGGCAATTCATGAATTGCCGCTACATATTGCCACAGAGGCATTTTCAACTATTGATGTTTTCAAAAAAACAAACTGTTACCAATTTTACTGTTTAATTTTATTTGAAATCTTTGCGAGCAGATCTTTTGTCCTTTGATCATTGGGATCTAGTGCCAAAGTTTTATTTAATGTCTTTTCTGCAAGTTCATAATAATGCATGTTATAGTATGCTATACCAAGCATCTTGTATGCTGCGATGGATTTTTCATCTATTTTAATGGCCTGTTTACACGCAGAAACAACCTTTTCCCAATCGGCATTTTTTAAATATAAATC
>JANLHY010000203.1 GCA_024653795.1 Candidatus Brocadiaceae bacterium
GCAGGGATACCCTATTACGTTCGATAGATTATAGTTTGGAATATTTCAAAAGGGTCAAAACAAACCCGTACGGCTTTCGCATGGCAGGATTTTCACACCAAAACCTGGAAAACAGTTTGAAAGTATTTCGGGAAGGATTTCTTCGTTGTAATAGCGATGAAGAACTTAATGAATTCATTGCCAGAAACTTCAGGGTCTTTCAGGCCGTTGGGAAAGCCTACGAAGGCCAGGTACATTTTACCGGTTACGCGACGCCCATTTATGATGGAAGCCTTACACCAACAGGAGAGTTTCGTTATCCGTTATACAAAAAACCTGCTGACTTTAAAAAACCTTACTATACGCGGCGTGAAATTGAAGAACGCAATCTCCTGAAAGGAAATGAAATTGTCTACCTGAAATCAAAACTGGATGCATATCTCATCCATGTCCAGGGGTCAGGGCAAATCAATCTACCGTCCGGAGAAAAGGTGTATGTTGGTTATGACGCCGATTCAGGCCATACATACACCAGTATGGGGCGTCTCCTGGTTATGGACGGAAAGATTCCAGAAGAAGATTTGACCCTTTCAACGTTGATAAGTTATTTCGAACAGCATCCCTCCGAAATAGATTCGTATCTCAGGAAAAACGACCGCTACATCTTTTTCAAGAGGGTAAATCATGCGATCCCTTATGGGTCAATCGGCGTGCCGGTAACTCCTATGAGGAGTATTGCGACTGACAAAAAGGTCTTTCCGGCAGGTGGACTGGCCTTTGCTGTTATAGAACCAAGGAAGGCAAAGAAGTCCTGGAGGTTTTGGAAAAAGGGAAAGAGCGAGATCGGAAAATCCTTTTTTGCTTTAGATCAGGATACCGGAGGCGCGATCCAAACCCCAGCCAGAGCTGACGTATATTTTGGAATCGGCGATCAGGCCATGCACGAAGCTGGCGATTTGAATGCCTACGGCCGACTCTACTATCTTTTGAAGCGGTGATTCCTTTACAGAAAATATTTTCTTGTTATGACACAAGAATTTGCTAAAACACCTATTCTCAGATAACCTGGAAAGATTTGCCACTGTTCTTTCTCCAGAAAAACCAAAAAAAGTGTGAATTCTTCTTCGTTTTTGTATTATCATTTTTTTTTAAAGAAAAAACAATTTCCTATTATCTCTCCATGTAAAATAAGCTTGACATTGCAAAACGGTAAATAACAATCTCTGATTGTCTTCGCCAAAGACGTCAGCACGACGATGATCTACACCCATGTCTTGAGCAAAAAGGAGGTCGCGGTGTCCGAAGCCCGGTTAATGGGTTGTAGGCAGGATTATACAGACTGTATAATCCTTGTTGTACGAAGCAATAAGAATATTATTTAAGCGTCGCATCGGAGGTTCTCATGATTAAATCTCTGACTATAAAATGTCCTGAGTGCCCCGAAGATTATATAATTACTTACCAGAACTTTGAAAAGCACAGTAAAGAGGGTTTTAAATGTCGATGTGACAATATTCCGTATTATCCATATCAGAAGCTTTTCTATCTTTCAGCCCGCCTTAAAAAGCAATGGTATTTCTTACCCAATAATGGTATCACCCCGATTACAAAATGCACTATTAAGCACCAATTTTTTTACGGGTTGTACGTTGTCGATTTCTCTTTTAAGCTCAAGAGTCAGCGCCAGATTTATCAAGCTATATTTAAAGGCGATAGTGAATCTCTTAAAGCCATGCGAAACGATGCAAAAACTGTATTCATTAATATGTCAACAATGACGCTTGGCGGCCGCTTTCCGACTTTATCCTTCTCGTAAAGCGGTGGAACAGAGAAGCATTTGATATCCACTTTGCCGGCGGCTATGATCTTGTTTCATCTGATGCATGTGAAATTCCGCGCCGTCTGGGGAGACATAAAGAAAGTTAATACGGAAAATACAGGAGGTTTGATGGAATTTAAAAATATCGGCGAAATGGTTGAACAGGTTGTGCGTCATATCAAGAAAGGCAGGGGAGAAAAAGAATATTATACTTTGATGCATATTCTCTCCCGTTATTTGTATTCCATGCGTGGCGTCAAACAAACGGTAAAAGCCCATATGTATATTGGCACCGGCGAACCCGGAATCAAAAAATATGGATGCAGTCGTTTTAAAGTTGATTGTGCGGTACTTGACGAGAAAGACAAACTCTCTCGTGTTTATGAAATCGTAAGAAAAGAAAAATTAACTCCATCCCATCAAAAGCGATTCAATATGAAGAAAAAAATGCTCTCGGACGTCTACGGTTGTTATCTTCATACAGAAACGCATGCAGAAATCGCCGAGAGCTTTGAATTATGGCTCTTTCATGAACTTGAAGATTATCGGTGTGCCGAGGATGCTTACCCAAAGATTATTAAGACTATTGATAATGTAGTGTACCAATGCAAACCGGAAGAATAGGGCAACTCCAAAGAAATTATAAAAATCAAAAAATAACAAAAAATCGTACAACAAAGGCATCGAGAGGGACGCGGGAATAGCCGTCTTTCCTTTTCATTTCTATGTCTGTGGCCCGCGCCCTTCATGCCCGGCGTTAGCCGGCTCAAGCGAGTGTATCCAAAAAATGAAGAATGACAAAGAATTATGTGTTTACTGTAATTCCAGATTTGCGGAAACTCAAGATCACGTACCACCGAAAGGTTTCTTCCCACAACCACGACCATCCAATTTAATTACAGTTCCGGCTTGCAAAGAGTGTAACCTTGGTTCAGGAGTAGATGAAGAATTCTTCCTTGCATCCTTTATGTTTTCTGAAGCAGGCGTTACTTCTACGGGAAAGACATTGTGGGAACAGAAGTTGCATAGAATGTATGCAAAAAATAATGGACTCCGAAAACGCATAGCAACATTATTGAGACGTGTAAACTTAGTTACACCAAGTGGTTTGTTTATAAAGCGAGGGATTGTGATAAAACAAGATGAACCAAGGTTAGCAAAAGTTGTAGCAAAGATTGTTCGTGGTTTATATTATTTTGAGTACAAAGAACCTTTGGATATATCAACTGAAATTATTTCTCAATTTTTACGAACGGAATCGGATGCTGCCGAAGCAATAAAATTTAATGATCAATTATTGTATGGCACACGTCAATGGACCGATATATTTGAATACAAATTTAATCGTGTTGAGGAGAATCATCGGTGTTCAATGTGGGTAATCAGGTTTTTTGGCAAAATTGTTTTTTGGGTGATTAGTGGGAACGATAATGATTTTGTTAAAACCGTACCATTATCTAATAATTCTTAATTGACGGCTAACCAGTTGCTCAAGCTGACGTTGCAATCGCCGACGCTCTTAGGTTTTGAGTGTTGAGTTTTCAAAATACAACTTACTATAGAAAACTGATTCTAAATTTACAAATTTAATCGAATGCTCTGGAACATTGCAACGCAGACAGTGTAGGTTGGGTTGGAGCGGAGAGTAACCCAACAGTTCTTGTTGTTTTGTCGGATATCGTATCATTCCTTAACCCAATCCACTTGCCTGAGGAGAATGTGAATTACAGGAATAGAGGAATTTGGGGCAAATTTGTTGCATAATGTGTAGGGGCATATTGCAATATGCCCTCCATATAGTTTATGTGAGATATTATTTAGACAATCCTTTCGATCTCATATTTTCCTCTTGAATTAGTATTTTGTTGTGTTATTTTGTGGTGTATACTAATATTCTGTAAAAGCTTGATATCATGGTAATAGGCAGAATAGTTTCTGTATTTTAAAATTATTATGAAATTATTTCTGTATACTTAGTAGTTAGGTTGTGAAATAAAATGCAACACCCCAAGAACGCAGCCGGAGAAAGTTATTTTAAGATGAAACAGAAGTATGGCGCACCAAGACAAAATCGCCACATCGTGCAGCTACAAAAAATAAGGAATAAATAATTATAAACGATGTAATTCGGATCGTTAAAGATTTTAAGGAGAAGAAATGAAGCCCGACGTTCGAATCTCAGATTTACAAATACTCACCGGAGATAATCGCAAGCTTCTTCCGAATCTGCCTGCTGAATCTGTCCAGTGCTGCGTTACCTCGCCGCCTTATTGGGGATTGCGTGATTACGACCACACTTCTCAGATTGGCGCAGAGCCATCACCAGTTCAATACGTTGAAAACCTTGTAGAAATATTACGCGAAGTCCGGCGCGTGCTGCGAAAGAACGGAACGCTTTGGCTGAACATCGGCGATGGATATGCCCGCAACGGTGGAACCGGCAATTGCGGGCCGAACGCAATAGTTGGCAACACAAAAAAACTTATTCAAAAACGCAATTGCAAAGTGCCAAGTTGCTGGGGACTGAAAGACAGAGATTTGATGGGATTGCCGTGGCGAGTCGCGTTCGCATTACAAGCAGACGGATGGGTGTTGAGATCAAGAATAACTTGGCTCAAGAAAACAGCGATGCCGGAAAGTGTGAAAAACAGACCGACAAGCGCAACGGAAGAAATTTTCCTGATGTCGAAAGCTCCAACTTACTACTACAATTCGGAAGCAGTGCGTGAATCGACAGGTGCTAATTTGCGAAATTGCTGGGTGCTTGGCCCAGACACTGGCGGAAACGGGCATCCGGCAGCGTTTCCGCGTGAATTAGCGCGGCGGTGTGTTCTTCTCGGCAGTCGTGCCGGAGACACGATATTAGACCCGTTTGGAGGGTCAGGAACCACAGGTGTAGTAGCCAAAGAATTAGGTCGCAGAGCAATTCTCATTGAACTAAATCCTGAATACTCCCAAATTTCAAAGGAACGAATACGCCATGCCAACCAACAAAACTTTAGGCTCTAAAGAGCTAATACTAAACTATTTTCTAACAAATATTGGAAAAGTTTTGGAATCAAAAGAAATTCAAACTGCGAGCGGCGGAGCGGTAGAATGGGCGCGACGTGTCCGCGAGCTTCGCAATGAGGAAGGGTATCAAATCCTTTCCAATAAAGATCGTGCTAACTTAAAGCCAGGTCAATACCTTCTTGAAACAACTGTGCGTGTCCCGGCTTTTAAGCGCGGAATCTCCAAGGAAACGCGAGCTTGGGTTCTCGAACGCAACGGCTATACGTGCCAGATGTGCGGTGTTGCCGCTGGAGATCCAGACCCGCTCGGCGGCTCGCGTTCTGTGCGCTTGACAATGGGACACATAAAGGACAAATCTAAAGGCGGAGATGATACACCGCAAAATCTCCGTGCCATTTGCACGAACTGCAATGAGGGCTTACAAAATACCTCAGTGCCAAAGCCAGACCAGATTTATCTGCTTTCACAAGCGCGCCGCGCAACAATTGACGACCAGCGGGTTTTGCTTGAATGGCTGCTCCAAAAATTCAAATTGGATACCAGCCCGAAGCCTTAATTAAAACCCCGCCTTCGCTCATCCTCCGCTACGGCGCAGGAAGAAGGGCGCCGCTAAAGACATGAAAACAAATTACACACAACCTAACAAGTCACTCAAGCAGACGGCAAAAAGCGCCGATGCTTAGTTCAGTCATTATACAGGGAATATATACTAATCTCAAAACCTTTTAATTCCACCTTGCGTTATTGATAAAACAACACTGTTTCCTGTAAAAGACATCCCTCCATATAGAATCTTCCTCTCCTAATTATCAAATCTGAAAAAACTACAAACCTATTTCAATTTAAAACAATGGGTCTTCTAATGTTATTTTTAATTTTGGACTGGCAGTAAATGGTTTTGCTGATTTAACCTCAGGTTTGATTGCACATTATCCATTCAATGGCTATGCCGATGATGAGAGCGCAAATGGGAATAACGGAACGGTGTACGGCGCTATTTTAACAAAGGACAGGAATGGGAATGCAAGCTAAAACATGAAGGTAATGTTAACTGTAGAAAGAAACGTTAATATAACGAAAATATTTTTGACATTGTTTCTTTGCTTGACATAAAATATATTTATCCGCTATAATCTTGACTTAGATATGATTTTAATTTAGTTACTATTAACACTGTATTTAAAAGGAGGATTTTATTGTAAATGTAATGAAGCAGACGCCTCCGTAGGAGACGAACTGCCAAAGAAATATGAGAAATTTATTATAGAATTAGAAGAAAAACTTTTACAGGAGGTAACAAAATGAGTGGATGTCCAGGATCAAAAACAATAGATTTTAGTGAAAAGACAAATCAAGAGGGTAGCGAAACAGGGAAACGCCCTTCTCAACTGAGACAGTGGCCAATACAGCTGCATCTTGTTTCTCCCATGGCGCCTTATTTCCAGGGAAAAGACATATTGCTGGCGGCAGACTGCACGGCTTTTGCCTTTGGAGAGTTCCATAAGGATTATCTCAAAGGAAAGAGCATAGCAATTGCCTGTCCTAAGCTGGATTCAGATCAGGAAATTTATGTTGATAAAATAAAGTCATTAATTGATGACGCAAAGATCAACACCTTATCTGTTATGATAATGCAGGTACCTTGTTGTTTTGGTCTGGCGCAACTTGCTAAAGATGGCGCTGAAAAGGCTTCCCGTAAGATACCGGTTAAACAGATCGTTGTCGGCCTGGAAGGCAATATTTTATCCGAAGAGTGGATTTAAGACCTTCCTGATATCCGAGCTATTAAAAAATTCCCTGAGGACAACAAATCCTCAGGGAATTTTTTTTGCTAAATTTAGGTTATTCCCCGGAAGATAAGGCGCTGTGCCCTTGTACTTTCTCCACGCTTTATGTCCACAATCATCTCTGTACCACTACCCTGAAACTCATAGACCAATTTTCCCCCGCACTCTTCTGCGTAACTATTGAATAGAATCTTTCCGGAAACAGTCTCTCCGTCCAGACTCGCAGCAAGTACCTTTAATGGCAAACAACAGGCAGCTTGAAATACCAGTCCACTGTCAAATACCAAAAGACGGGTATAGTGCTGTTTCCGGACGCTTTTTTGCCGCATATCAATGTTTAAAGATTCTGAGGGAGTGGTTGCCGTATTAGCAGGCTGTGTTCCAATCATATATTTCTCGTTGGCTTCAATGATACTTTTTGGGGTCAAATTTTCCTCCAAACCTGCGTACCTAAGAATTATTTTAGCATCTTCTGCATCTTGTGAAATGTTCTCCTGTGTCGCACTATTTTCAGCCCTATTTCTGCGACTCAGCACCTTTGGTGCAGTGAGGTCGACCATCGGGAGTTTCTCGTAAGGGATATTTGTGGAACTTTGTGGCATCATTTTCTTATTTCCAATAAAGAACTTACATTTTCTACGCCTTCCACGCTCATGGCAAGGTTGATTGCCTCTATAATCTCTTCTTTACAATGCACCGTACCTGCAAGGATGACTTGATCTTTCATAGTCGTCACATTTATATGAAGCGCAGATACTTTTGGGCTTCTGGCATATTTGGCCTTGATCTTGGCCGTGATGGCTGCCTCAGAAAATTCCTCTTTTGTCTGAGCAATCAACACTTCCCCTTTTTTGGAAACAAAGATGCCTCCCTCTTTTATCTCTATAGCTACTATGTTGGCGCCCTTTTTAACTTCTTCTAAAATAGCCTTCGTTTCTTCTGAAATATTTTGGCCGAGTTCTTTAACAGCTTCACCTGTAGTTACTGAAGATTCCTTAATTTTTTCACCAGCCTTTTTAATACTCGGATTCTCACAACCTAAAAGGAAAGAGAACAGACATGCTGCCAATAAACAGACTGATGAAACTACACACCTTGATATCTTTTTCATTTTTATCTCTGCTATCTGAGCACGCGCAACCTCGGATGTGTGGTATTTCTTTTTAATAGTTCGTATAA
Source organism: Candidatus Brocadiaceae bacterium (assembly GCA_024653795.1). Lineage (GTDB taxonomy): Bacteria > Planctomycetota > Brocadiia > Brocadiales > Brocadiaceae > Wunengus. Next base: position 7,777 of record JANLHY010000203.1, read on the forward strand.
ATAATTTTTATCAGTCGATGTGAGTGTGAGAGTTTTCATATGCACAATTTAATAAAACTATCCCTAACTGTCAAAAAAATTCTTTTCTTTATAAATATTCTTGAAAAACTTTTTAAAATTGGTAAAGATATTACTCGTGTATCATTAGTTGTGGTCGAAGATACACGACTGAGGATTCGAACAATTATGCAATAAAACTTCAGGACAAACTAAGTACAAATTATTAAATTGTGATTAACTTACTTTTTAAAACAGGATTACGTCTTAATAATACATTATTAATTATTTGGAGGAGAGGTATTTATGAGAGGTGTTTTGTCGTTTGTTGCTGTGTCAGTAATTTTTGGTATTTTTGGTGGTGTATTACATGCTCAAAAGCTGGATAAGGGGGTGGGACCATACGGAGAATTTTGGAAACCTATCCCAACCCAAAGATACTGGGCGCCGGACTATTTCTATTCGCCACCCGCAGAACCAAAAGGGGTTTATAACGCAGATGAATGCACAATCTGTCACAAGGCTATAAATCCAGGTTTAGTAAAGGCATGGGCGGAGAGTAACCATGCCAATTTGGATAAACTACAGGGTTATCAGAAGGGGAAATTAGAAGAGATAGAAAAAAACCTCGGAAAAAAGCTTACAAAGGTGGGTTGCATTGATTGTCATGGTAAAATTGGATCAGAAAAATTGGATCATGAAAAAGATTTAGTGATGCCCAATCCTGCCCATTGCGGTGAATGCCACAAACAGGAATATAATGAATTTGAATCAGAAAAACAATACGGTATTCCTGACTGGAAACCAGGCAGG
>JANLHY010000210.1 GCA_024653795.1 Candidatus Brocadiaceae bacterium
TACATTTCCAGATAATGAGCATTCTATAGACGAGGAGCGTTTTATTAATATTGGCCTTTCTGCAAATGGGCGTGTTTTGGTTTTGACTCATACTGAACGACAGGATAATATACGTATTATCAGTTGCAGGAAAGCGACAGCGCACGAAAGGAGATTTTATGAAGAAGGCAGCCACTAAAGCAATATCAAGAGAAGAAGATATGAGATCGGAATACGATTTTTCCAGTATGAAAGGAGCAGTTCGGGGAAAATACTACAAAGCGTATCGTTCAGGACATAAGGTGGAGATCCATCAAGCGGACGGCAGTACCTCAGTCCAGTATTTTAAGCTTGAAGAAGGTGCCGTTATGTTAGCGCCTGACGTTAGAAAATATTTCCCGAATTCGGAAGCGGTCAACAATGCGCTTAGGTCTTTGATCGCGATTATTCCGTCGAAACAGTGAATGACTGCTCAGGAGAGAAAGGGGCCAGGGCGGAAAAGGGGGTCGAGTGAGAGAAAGGGGTCGAATCATTCAAAATGACATAAGAAAGAGATTGAGAGGTTGCTTCTCCAGTTCCAGAGAAGCTGGCCTTATAAATGGTCTTTCGTTTGTTTGACTTCTGTATCTTTCCTTTCAATGAACCATTTTATAAACCAGTCCGATTCTTTCATCATTATGCTGCCAATAATGGCGCTGAGTAATACATAAACACCGGTAAGAGATTTAATGGGGTAGGGCAAGTTTGGATTCATAGAAATAGCACCGGCCAGGATAATTGAAAACTCCCCTCTGGGAATCAGACTCAAACCAAGCCTTAGCCCAGCCCTTTTGCTTAATGCATATTTCCCCCCAATGAAATACCCCCCATAAACCTTGCTAAAAGAAGAGATGATGAATATAAATATCCCAACGGGAAGCATGCCTCCGATATGTTTGTAATCAATTGACATTCCAAATGCCACGAAGAAAATTGCCGTGGAGAATTGTTGAAAGGGCTTTATTGCCTCTGAGATTCTGTGTCTTTGCTTTGTTTCTGATAATAAGAGTCCAGCAAGAAATGCCCCAATCGCTTCAGAAAGCCCTACATAGGAAGCGGCGCCTGCCGAGAGCACAATAATCGAGAGGATCAGGATTACAAATAATTCCGTATGTTCGATATCAATGATTTTATTTATAAATTTTTTTGAAGTTTTGGCAAGTACAATAAAGAACGCAAAAAAGGCTGATGTCTTCAGTATGACTATAAAAGCGCCCTTTGCGTCTATTTGGCCGTAATTAGCGATACCAACGATGAAGGCAAGGAATGTTGCAATAAACATATCCTCAAAGATCAGGACATTAAGGATATATTCAGTTTCCGGGTTTGCTGAGCGTTTCAAATCAATAATAGATTTTGCCACAATTACAGAACTGGTTACATAAATAATCCCTGCAAGCAAAAGTGATTGTATTAAGTCATATCCTAACAACCAGCCTATAAGCAGCCCGGGCGGAAAGTTAAATATCAGGTCATAAATTCCGCTGAATAATATCTTTCGTTGATTATTGACTAAACTTCCGACCGAAAATTCAAGGCCAAACATAAACAACATGAAAATAATACCCAGTGTGGCGATGAATTCTGTAATGATGGTAACGGGGAAAAAATTCTGGAGAATCATGCCTGCCACGATAAATGCGGCAGTCAGGGATTGGTTAACCCTGGTAGCCAGCAAGCCAGCAATAAATAAGGCAAGGAGGGAAATACCTAATGATAATACGCTTTCATTGACGATCATTTTCTAAACGGTGTTTAATTTCAAAGGTGGATATAAAATTTTTAATTTGTTCATTGTTCCCTATGATAATGATGGTATCCTGGGGTTGAAGGACTTCACTGGAACGGGGGTTGGGTATTACCGTTTCACCTCGAATAATTGTGGTAATAGATACCCCTGTTATTTTTCGAATTTCCAATTCTTCAATCTTTTTGTTGGTCAGTGTTGAATCGTCTGTAATCTTAATCCATTCCATGGTTACATTTTTCATCATCAATTTTTGCTCGTCTTCGAGTACCGGCTGGAAGAATGTACCAGACAGGATAGCGCCAATTTGACGCGCTTCTTCATCGGTGAGTGTGGTTACAGAACTCGGTTCATCGTTGTTTTTCATAAATTTAAAAACCTCCCTTTCCCCTGAAAAATGAATCACTACAACTAATTTGTCACCGGAATCCAACTCTAAGGTAAATTTCTTGCCTATACCGGGCAGGTCGCATTCCTTGATCTCTGACATAACAACCCCCTTTCTTTAAATACGCGTTGTTGTTAAACATGAAAAAATCGTAACAGTTCAGCCCCCTCCCCTAACCCCTCCCACCAGGGGCGGGGGAAAACGGTTCCTCCCCCTTGATGGGGGAGGCTAGGTGGGGGTGCTGAACTGTTACAAAAAATCTCTGTACGTTCCATACAAACGAAACGATATTACGTATTAAATGATTATTTGTCAATTTATTTTAGGAATCAAGCATGATGAAGATACTCTAATATCCTTGACTTTAATTCTTGATTAATATAATCTTTTCTCATATTCTGGAGGACACATTTTCGTTTATAAGGGGATCGGTGTGGGAAATGGACTTATAATAGTAAATACCGGCAATGGGAAAGGTAAAACTACTGCTGCTTTAGGACTTGGGCTTCGGGCGGTTGGGCATGGTATGAAAGTCCTTATGCTCCAGTTTATCAAAGGTACGTGGCTTACAGGTGAACTATGCGCTGTAAAACGGTTAGAACCCAACTTCAAGATCGTTCAGTTAGGGCAGGGATTTGTCAAAACACAGAAAAATGAGCAGTCTGAGGAAGCCATTGAAAATGCCAGAGTATCCTGGGATTATGCGAAACAGGAGATGTTTTCAGATTTATACGATACGATTATCCTGGATGAGGTCAATAATATGATTGATTATGGTCTCTTAAACGTTGAGGACGTGATTTCGGTATTAAAAGAAAGACCCAAAAGACTAAACGTAATTCTTACGGGTCGTAATGCACACGGCAAGATTATTGAATTGGCCGATATGGTGACTGAGATGCAAGAAATCAAACATCATTACAAAAAAGGTATCAAGGCCCAAAAAGGCATTGAATTTTAGTTTGTACTTAATGTGGTTTTTATTAGTTTATGGCTGAATCCAAATTACATGTAATATTATTACGATACACACCAAATCCTGAAGAGATAGTAGCTCAGGCAGCCAAACTTTGTTATAGCCCCTCTTCTGTTGATGACCTTAAAAAACAGGTAAAGACCAAGGATCTGGCAAGCTTTATCGAAAAATTGACCGATATGCGGCACCTCTCACCTGTTGAACACGTTACCTTTACCTTTGGTATAGAAGGTATCTCCCGTGCCTGTTCTCATCAAATTGTAAGACACCGCCTGGCTTCTTATTCTCAACAGAGCCAGCGATACGTGGGGCAGCTTAGCAAGAAGAGCGGAGGGTTTCATTTTATAGTTCCACCCAGTATTGAAAAAATAGGCAAAAAACAGTGGTTTATTGAAAAGATGGAGGCCATTCAGAAATGGTATGATGAGCTTGTGGAGATGCTTGGGAATAAGGGAGAAAGTGCTTTTGAAGACGCTCGTTTTTTATTGCCAAACGCTGCAGAAACAAAGATTATCATTACCATGAATGCCCGTGAACTGCTGCACTTCTTTCGGGTGCGATGCTGTAACCGGGCGCAGTGGGAAATAAGGGCTATGGCGATAGAAATGCTCCGACTGGCCAAGCAAGTTTCTCCACATATCTTTAAAGAAGCAGGCCCCGGTTGCGTTAATGACAGGTGCCCTGAGGGGAAGATGACGTGTGGGAAAATGGACGAAGTTAGAGAAAAATTCAGAAATCTGTCGTAGAAAATTTTTATTAAATAATTCTGATAAGTATCTTCTCCGGTAAAAACAAAAACGTGCCCTCTCCAGAGTGGGTTGCGAAAATTTTTTTAGAGGGTACTACTATGTCTGAGTTAGCTTCTAACATTACTTTGTTAAAAATTAAGCAGCCAATTTTTTCTTGAGTCGCTTAGATTTAACTTTGAAGTAATCATCAGCAAGTGTCTTGTTCTTTGATAAAG
>JANLHY010000221.1 GCA_024653795.1 Candidatus Brocadiaceae bacterium
TGGCGTTGATATTGTTGCCCAGAAAATGATTATGGAACTTATCTCTCTATTACACAAAAAGCATCAACTGACGATCGTAATGGTTACCCACGAAATTCACAGTATTCCAAAGTGGATAAACAAAATAATTTGGATCAATAATAATAAAGTGTTGGTTGGTACTACCGTAGAGATGCTTTCGTCTTTAAAGACCGAAGAAACCTAACCCGAACGAGTCGGAATCCGTAGCGCGGGTGGTTTATCCCCCGCCATTGGCCGACCACAAGGGATCGGCGCTACATTTTTTTTGTAAGATACTATACTAGAGAAATTGTATAAATGGAACAACTACTAGAGATAATTAATCCACATTTTCTTTTGAGAAACGCCCTTTACGCTGGACTAATAGTAGGATTTGTGTGTCCACAAGTGGGTATATTTTTTGTGCTGAGACGCATGGTTTTATTAGGCATAGCCCTGCCGCAGGTGTCAAACGCTGGAATAGCCTTCGCATTTTTATTGCATACCCTCGGATGGCATTTTTTCCCGCACATGGAATCCGAGAAAACGATGGCATTGACAGGTTCCGTTATCTTTGCGCTCATTGCCATCTTTACTCTGGCCATCCTCGAACGTAAACGGAAGGGGTTTACTGAAAACCGTATTGGGTTTACTTACGCTCTTGCAGGCGCGGCTTCCATATTATTTGTTTCATGGAATCCTTATGGTCAAACAGAAGTGCTTTCCATGATTCGGGGAGAGATCGTTTCCATTCCTGATTTCTACTTATGGTCAATGCTTGCTATTTACGGCACGATCTTTATTTGTATCATTGGCTTCCATCGTAATTTTGTATTGGTATCGTATGATCCCGATATGGCAATTACTCTGGGTAAGAAGGTTATCCTGTGGGACATCCTTCTCTATCTGATTATCGGCATAGTTATCTCTTTCGGAGTAATGACCGTTGGTCCACTGGTCATTTTTGGCTTCCTATTGATACCGGCAATTACCGCCAGAATGATCACACGCGGCATCCTGCCTTTTTGCGTCGTTTCATCTGCCATAGGCGCTGCCGCATCTTTTATCGGTTTTTACATTTCATATCGTTTCGATCTTCCGACCGGTCCCACAGACATAGCCATCCTCTCCATAATACTCGTATTACTGTATCTCGGGAAAATTTTAATTCGATTGAAAAGATAGGTTGAAAGATATCCATTTACGGATATAATGAATTTTTATTAGAAAAGGACGCAGATTTTCGCAGATAAATGCAGAGGTGCAAAGATAATGAAAATCAAATTAAACCAAAGGAGAATGATAGTGAATCGTATAAAATTTTTAAACGTGGTAACTGTTTGCAGCAGCTTATTTGTATCTTTACTGCATTCAACCCATTGTTTTTCTAACGAAGCGGCTGTTACAAGCGAAAGTACGAATACAACCAAAAAAGATAGTCCGTTGAACCATCTTGATGTTGCGAATG
>JANLHY010000231.1 GCA_024653795.1 Candidatus Brocadiaceae bacterium
GCCTTTCAAAGAAGAGGATTTGTGGAACGGTTACCCGGAAGAGACTAATGCCCCTTACGGATTGGCGAAGAAGATGCTTTTAGTACAAGCCCAGGCGTACCGGCAGCAATATGGTTTTAATGCCATCTACCTTTTACCGGTAAATCTTTACGGACCAAGGGATAATTTCGACCTTGAATCTTCTCACGTAATCCCTGCCCTTATAAGAAAGTGTGTAGAGGCAAGGCGTTCTCAGGTTGAGGTTGAGACCCCTAACCCTGCGCTTTCTATGCCCCAATCTCAGCCTTCTATTACCGTTTGGGGCACAGGTAATCCCACCCGTGAATTTCTCTATGTGGAGGATGCGGCTGAGGGAATACTTCTCGCCGCTGAGCGATATAACAAATCTGAACCTGTCAATCTTGGGGCAGGATTTGAAATTTCCACAAAAAACCTAGTGGAGTTGATTGCAAAGCTTACAAATTTTAAAGGGGAAATTATTTGGGACACCTCAAAACCCGATGGACAGCCCAGGCGAAAGCTAGACATTTCCAGGGCTGAAAAAGAATTCGGATTTAAGGCGAAAACAAGTCTTGGGGAAGGGCTTATGCGAACGGTCGAGTGGTACAGGGAAAACAGGAAATGAATACTGATTATCGCCTTGCAGAATTTCACCTTTTCAGAATATTCGATAAAAGCATCCTTTTCAACGTGGAAACCATGCTCTTTTACGAAGTGACGCCTCTTGTTTATGACCTGGTCACCCTGCTTTCAAGGGACAATGATAATGACCCCATGAAATCCCTAAAGAAACAATACCGAAAGGCGGATATTAACAATGCCGTTGTGTATTTGAAGAAAGAAGGGGTTTTAAAAGAAAGGTCACCTAATGTTTCCGGGGAAAAACCAACGCTCAGGAAAAGGCGGGGGATCAGACACCTGGAGCTTATGGTTACCCATGGGTGTAACCTGGGATGCAGCTACTGTTACGGTTCAAACAAACATGAAGGGTGGGAAGACGCCCCTTATCTCTATGGCGCCAAAACAAAAGGCATGTCTTATGAAATAGCCGAAAAAGGGGTAGATTTCCTGTTTGAAAATTGTGGAGGACAAAAAGACCTGAGTATTGTCTTCTTTGGTGGTGAACCGCTTCTTGAGTTTAGCCTTATTGAAAAGATTGTGCCTTATATCAAAAAAAGGGAAGTGGAAAGCGGCAAAAAGGTAAGTCTCTCTATCTCTACCAATGGCCTTCTCCTGAATGACAAAATTGTGGACTTTCTGGTCAGACACGGAGTGGGATGCCAGGTTTCTATAGACGGACCCAGGGAAATCCAGGACAAGAACCGCAGTCAGCGTGATGGGACGGGATCCTATGAACGTGCCCTTCCCGGAATCAAACGGCTTCTATCTGCCCGACGTGGTAAGGTTCCAGCCAGGGCCACTGTTTCCCATGATCTTGTGAACCTCCTTGAGGTGGTTGATCATCTCCTGTCTTTAGGTTTTGGCTCAGTTCATGTAGAGCCTGCTATAGGAAAAAACGGGAATGCGGCTGTAACAAAGGAAGACGTTGAAAAGATAAAGAGGCAGCACGAGACGCTTGCTGACATTCTCGTAAAGAGCGTAAGGAACAACCGCTACTTTAACTATTCTAACCTCGTGCGGTTTATCAGGGAGACGAGGGTAGTCAGGGAAAGGCTTGCCCATTACTGCGGGGCAGGGAGAACCTATTTTGCCCTTTCGCAGGACGGCGACTTCTATCCCTGCCACAGGTTTGTGGGAATGAATGAATACAGAATGGGAGATATTAATCGCGGGCTGGACCTGGCCATCCAGCAAAAGATCCTTGACCTCACGGTAGATAACCGCCCCGTGTGTAAAGACTGTTGGGCGAGGTATCTTTGCGGCGGCGGCTGCTGGAAGCACGCTGTGGATATAAACGGAAGTCTGGAAATTCCAGACAATGAATTTAGTTGTGAAATCATCAGACACGAGATAGAGTGCGCCATGGCCATCAACTCTGAGTTGATGGTAAGTGATAAGGATATATTGATCGATATGTATGAGGGGGGCGCAGCGCCTTACCTCGTCAACGAGAAAGGAGGGTAATTTTATGCTGAGAAGGGAATTTATAAAGTGGCTTGTGAAGATAACCGGAGGTTATTTCGCCATCAACGTATTGTCTGACATACCGCCTCTTACCAGGGTCAATACAGCCCTATTTTCAGAGGCCAATGCCCAGGGGTCATGCGCCCAGGATAGCTGTACTACGCTGGATGCTTGTAGCGGCACTGATAGCTGCCTGCAAAAGGATATCTGTGATACCGATCAGTCGAATAAATGCACGAATGATGAATGTCAGGAGGACAAATCAGGTAAATGCACTAATGATGCCTGTACAAGTGATAGATCGGGTGATTGTTTACGAGATTCATGTCTATCAGATGATTCAGGCAAGTGCCGCCGCGATACTTGCCTGTCTGATAAGTCAGGTACTTGCGTAAAAGATACCTGCACAACATCAGATTCCTCTGGCAATTGTAAAGCCGACCAGTGCCAAACAGACAAATCTGGTAGTTGCACAACTGATGCCTGCACCAGCGACGTTTCAAATACCTGTATCAAGGATACCTGCACATTAGATTCCTCTGGTCCTTGCAAAATTGATAGGTGCGATACCGATACATCAGGCGCATGCAAACGGGACATCTGCACACAAGATACTGACAGTAACCTCGGCGGGGAGGATAAAGATGCTGCATGTGCGGCATCTGACGTCTGCTCCGGTGACATTGCTATGAATATGAATCCTGAAACAAGCAGGAGACGCTTTACAAAGGATGGGATTAACAATGCCATAAAATGGTTGTACCGGCTTTCTGTGATTACACTTTTTGTTGCCCTGGTACATGGTTAATCTTGTGATAACGTAATTATGATGGTCATTTCACAGGTCGAGACCTCTCCCCATTCCCCGTTTTCACGAGGACAAGTTTTATTCATCATGTTTCGCCTGTTGCGGGGACCTGTGCCGATACCGGGGCACAAGGAGTCCAGCCGCTTCCCATTGAACCCTTCGGAACCACCGCCGAAGGTTGCACGCCACTCCAATGAGATAATTTTGCAGACGTGTTTTGACCAAGCTGCGGTAGCGGGCGTGGCAAAGACCATAACCCTTGTCCTCATGCAAATGGGGAAAGGTGTGATATTCGCCGACGACCAGCGTACGGTGTGCCTGCGTGGCGGCGATGCACTCCCATCTTTGACAAAGGAAGACGTTCAATCTGCTTTACATTATGCTGTAACTTTGATAAAAGACGAAGAATGTATTCTTTACGAGGGGGTTATGGAAAGTTAGCTTTAGGTATGACCATTGCGGGCATGATGAACATGTTTGTCTTTGTGCCTATTGGCCGGGTTATCCTCCGTTTTTTTTCGATCTACCGTGAAAGAAATGAGTTAGGAAGCTACTTTTACCTGCTAAAGAAGGCACACAAGACCAGTTCCGTTGCAATGATTATCATTGCCGTTCTTATCGGTTTGATTATAAATCAATGGGTTGGACGTGAGTGGGCGTTGCTACTAATCATGGCAATGTTATTTGG
>JANLHY010000280.1 GCA_024653795.1 Candidatus Brocadiaceae bacterium
TTATCCAGCGCAGAGGGTAAGCGGAAACCGTATTCGACCAGGGTCTCCTTGCGTGCCCGATCTCCGTGGTACATGCCTGAAATTTGTGGGACAGAGACGTGGGACTCATCCACAATCAGGAACAAGTCTTTGGGGAAATAATCGAACAGGGTGTATGGTGCCTCCCCCGGCGCACGGCCACTGAGATGTCTTGAGTAGTTTTCGATACCATGACAATAGCCTACCTCCAGAAGCATTTCCATGTCATAGCGCGTCCGTGCCTCCAGGCGCTGAGCTTCAAGGAATTTTTCCTGAGAACGAAGTTCCTTAAGGCGGCCGTTCAATTCATATTCGATAGACCTGACAACCCCTTCGATCTTTCCCTCCGGCATGACAAAGTGTTTAGCCGGATAAATGGATACCTCTTTCACTTCTTGCAAAGAGTTACCAGTTGTGGGATTGATTATGGAAATCCTGTCGACTTCATCTCCAAAGAGTTCTATGCGGTATGCAATCTCTTCATAAGCGGGGAATACCTCTACAACGTCCCCGCGTACCCGTAAAGAGCCACGAACGAAGCTGATATCGTTCCGCTCGTATTGGATGCTGACGAGCTTTCTCAAAAGCTTGTTCCGTTCTATAAAATCACCCTTGCAGAGATGTACGTACATCTCCTGATACTCTTCAGGGGATCCTAAGCCGTAGATACAAGAAACGCTGGCAACCAAGATGACGTCTCTCCGTGACATAAGATTACTGGTGGCTGCCAGACGCAGCCGATCAATTTCCTGATTAATGGTAGCCTCTTTCTCAATATAGATGTCTCGCTGTGGAATATACGCCTCGGGTTGATAATAGTCGTAATAACTCACAAAGTATCCCACAGCATTTTCCGGAAAGAAGCTCTTAAACTCGCTGTAAAGCTGGGCCGCCAGGGTTTTATTGTGGGTCATAACCAGAGTGGGCTTTCCCAGGGCTGCAATCACGTTTGCCATGGTAAATGTCTTGCCTGAACCCGTAACACCTAACAAGGTTTGACAGTTGATATTATTTTTGTAGCCTTCGACCAATTGCAGTATTGCGCGTGGTTGGTCGCCTTGTGGCGTGAAAGATGAAACTAACTTAAAAACAGACATTACAATTTATGATTTGCGATTTTTGATTTGTGATTTATTTATATTCTTTTCCGTGCTATTCTGCATCATTCCGTGGTAAACACTCACTCTTTATAATACTGCGAAGATTTATATTTCAAAAGTAATTCGTCAATAAAAACCTTCACCGTGGAGGCAATGGGAACGGCCAGCAGTAATCCCAAAAATCCAAGCAGTTGACTGCAAATCAGGATGGAGAGGATTACCATGACCGGGCTCAATCCTAACCCTTTTCCCATAATCCGCGGCGTTATAACAGTTCCTTCAAGTATTTGACCGATACCAAAGGTTATTAAAATATATATTATA
>JANLHY010000290.1 GCA_024653795.1 Candidatus Brocadiaceae bacterium
GATGTAATGGATTTGTTATACATAACTGCGGACTTATCGAGCAAGCCTCGATCAGCATAAGCCTCACCCAGTTTGTAAAGGGCGCGGGTATTGTCAGGAGTTGTTTTTATGATATTTTCAAATTCCGAAATTGCCTCATCACAGAGGCCTTTCCCATAATATGCCTCTCCAAGATTGAGGCGCACCATGACATTAGAAGGATCCTTTGTCAAAATTCCTTTATACACATTTATGGCTTCATCCAGCATTCCTTTCGTGGCATACGTATGACCCAGATAGCACGATGCCAGCAAGTCGTCAGGATTTTCATCTACAACTTTCTTAAATGAAGTTATGGCCTCATCAAAGAAACCTCTCGCATACTGGTTGTATCCGGCAATACTTCCGGGGGCAATCCCTTTGTTAGCAATTTGGTAGGCCTTAGTTTTTTCATAGATTCTTTTCCCTTCTTTGGCCAGTTCCATATTCCTCATAGCCTCTACGTCTTTGGGATTTATCTTTAGCGCCAGATTATGTTCTGCAATAGCTTCATTAAACATATTTTTATTCCTATACGCGAATCCGAGGTTATCGTGCGCCTTGGAATAATCCGGATTAATTTTTACGGCCAATTTAAATTCCGCTATCGCATCATCAAACATCTTCTGCCTGCAAAAAGCCACACCAAGGTTGTTGCGTGCTTCTGCAAGATCAGGGTTAATCGTAAGCGCCCTCTTAAATTGCACGATTGCCTCCTCGGGCATGTCCTTATTCACATAATTTGCGCCAAGATTATTAAACCCCATCGCCAACTGGTATTTGTCTGCCTCGCTGCTATTCTTTGATTGTTTTTTATTCGAAGAAGCGCATCCAAAGAAGCACAAGACAAGACAGATACACATTAGCATCTTTTTCATCTGGCATTTGGATTTTAACATTTTTCACCTATAAAAGACTCTGCGATTTGCGGCAAATTCCTCTCGCTGTAGATTAACATGCAATAAGTAATATTTTCCTTAATTTATATGGAATCAATAGCAAAGTCAATAATAAAAAATAGCCGTATTTCTATGACTGCAAAAGCCCCAATACTTCGTTCCTCAATTGATTCGTTACCTGAATAGTATATTCACGATCTGTCCTTGAGTTGTCGAAAGAAAGAGGTTTGCCAAAATTCATCTTAACGTATCTCTTTTCCGGGTGAGAGAGCCATCCACGTTTTGGCACAAATTGATTACTGCCACAAATAGCCATAGGCACAACCCTCCTCCCTGATTTCAAAACAATCAATGAAATACCTCTTTTAAATGCACCCAACCGACCGTCCTCACTACGCGTCCCCTCGGGAAAAATTACAAGTGATTTTTTCGCTGTTAACTTCTTAATGGCTGTTAAAAGGGTTTCATAGGCCTTTCTATCTTCCCCTCTTTGAATGGGAATGTACCCTGCCGCTGTCATGTATGCCCCCAGGATTGGAATACGGAATATTGTATCCTTCGAAATAAAGCTAAAATTTATGGGTATACAGGCGAGAGAGAGTTTGATATCCATCATACTTTGATGGTTTGAGATAAAGATGACTGGCTCGTCCCTCGGTATGTTCTCCAGCCCCTGAATTTCTATCTTCATGCCCAGGAGTTTAAATGCGATGCGGCTAAATAATCTTTCTATTGTATTAAAAACATTTTCTTTGTCTTTTGTATCCATAGTTAAGATTGCAGCCATCAATGTAGAAAATATCCAGAGCGAGCCGAACAACATCCATGAATACAAAGTAACCACTATCTGATAGAATTTATACATAACAAATGTGCTTCCACTTCTAAAAAAATTTCAGGACTGAATATTTATTTAATTGTCGTTATTTTAGCTTCAAATTACCATTTTTCAACCATTAAGATTTTGTTTGACAAATTGGCACTTAAGTCATAACCTTGAATTTAGGTTCAGGAATTTAAAACTAGCCACAAAGTCACTAAGTTTTTCGTAATAGTTCACCGCAAAGACGCAAAGAGCGCAAAGGTAGTATTTTTTAGAAAGTAAATGCTGAAAATTTCTGAAAACTCTGTGATTTTGTTATAGAAGATAATCCTTCTGTGAAGTATTTTCTCTTATTTAAAGTTTTTTCTTTGCGTCCTTTGCGCCTTTGCGGTGGGCTGAAATGTTATCTAAAATGAAGCATTATTAAGGAGCTTGGTAGTGTCTGTTAAAAATAATGCCAGCTTGAGGGTATTATATATCCCTTTAGAGTTTAAAACGTGGCAAAATGCGAGCCATTTCCCTTATCCCGCAAATTTTGCTTTTGAAGAAGGGTTTACTGCCAACGGGGTGGAATATCTGACAATTCCTGCCCTTTATGAAACGACTTCTTCCGAACAGACTTCATGGCTCAGCCACGCACGTGAACTCTGCACAGGAAAATACTTTGATCAGGTTTGGCTGGAGATAGTTCACAGCAGATTTGACGAAGATTTCCTGGATTGGATTACGACAATAGCTCCCGTGCGCATTGGCTTTATCTGGGAAAGCTATGAAATGCACCCTGATGAACTTGTAAATAATCCCGAAGGCGCCAAAAGACGCCGCACTAATCTCGAAAAGAATCTTAAATTTGTTACGCATGTTGTTGCTATTGATGAAAAAGATGTGGAAGAATTTAACGCTCATGGCCTGGTAAAAGCCAAGTGGTTGTGGGATGCCGGTATAGTGCCAGAGCGCTTTATCTGCAAGGAACTTCCACCAACGCCCGCACCCAATAATTGTGCGGTTTTTTACGGAGCTCTCTACGGAGAAAGGAAAATATGGTTAGAACACAGCGCTTTAAAGGGATTGCTTGTCCGCCCGGCAGCCTCACCAGAATACACTACCAATTTGCCCGGTCTTTTTAATAAATTGAATGACACTTCTGAGGCGTTTTTAAAAGAAGGTAACGCCGTTACCGTAGATTTCTTTTCAACTTACATAGACTCTTTACGTGTCATTCGCAGGGAATGCTTTGCCATTTGGTTGAAGGGGCTGAGTATGGGGGCAGCGATTGTGAATTTGCCACAATTCGGCAAGGGTTATGCAAGCCGCGTACTTGAAGGGATGGCTGCCGGGCGACCGGTTATAAGCTGTGAAATCCCCGATCGACCCAAGACCAAAGCCCTTTTTGAGGATGGAAAAGAAATTTTATTGTACAAGGGAGATAATCCTTATCAACTGGCCGAACATATACAACGGATTCTGCGTGAACCTGATTTTGCCCGGCGGATTTCAGCAAATGCCAGAAGTAAAATAAAAAATTTCCATACAACAGAAAGGTTAGTTAGCCAGATCCTTGACTGGGTTGAAAATAAAACGACAGGTTCAGCAGTTAAAAGGGGCATGTCTCTGGGGAAAAATAAAATTACAATCTCAGATTCGCATGATTGCCTATCAGAACTCTGTAAAGCCAATTTGTGGAGCGACAATAAGCCTCTCCGCCTTCACCTTGGCTGCGGGGAACAGTATCTTGACGGCTATGTAAATGTCGATTATCCACCAAGCGAGCATAATGTCATGCAGGTTAAGGCGGACGTTTATGCAAACGTTACTGAATTGGATTTCCCTGCCGGGTCTGTAGACGAGATCAGGTTGCACCATGTCTTTGAACACTTTAATCGTGTTACAGCGCTGGCTATGCTGATCAAGTGGCACCAGTGGCTGAAGATCGGCGGTAAACTGCACATTGAGACTCCTGATCTTGTGGGAAGCGCCAAAACATTATTGGCTGAATCTTCCTGGAAGACAAAAATGGGAGTTGTGCGTCACATTGCCGGAGATCAGTCCTCCGGCTGGGCATATCACATCGATCACTGGTTTCCTGAAAGGTTTGAACAGACCCTGAACCGATTGGGATTTAGCGCCGTACAGACCCAGTCAAGTTCCTGGCCCCACGAGCCGTTTTTATCAAATGTTGCGGCAATTGCGGTAAAGTCCCAGAACGTTGCTTTGGCGGTGCAATTGACGGCTGCTGATGAATTGCTGTGGGAAAGTACCGTTTCTCCAAGTGAGCAGCCAACATTTGAAATCTGGGAAAAACAGCTTCGCTCGATACTTTTAGATAACCAAAAGGCGCCATCCCATAATGTGCAATCATTCACAGGTACCCAGATTACCGATGCCCTGAAGATATTCCAGCAATCCGTACCGGAACTACCTATAGATGAACTTCATAACTTTAACCAGAGAGACCGGGATAGGTGGGTTCATGCGAAGGCATTGACTGTCCCGTCTGGATCACATATTCTGGATATAGGGGCAGGGACGTGTCCCTACAGGCCGTTATTTGCCAATTGTGTCTACAAGGCCCATGACTTCAAAAAGTACACGGGAGAAAAGCTCGGGGGGACAAAGGAATACGGTATTATAGATTACGAATCTGATATCTGTGCTATACCGGTTGCAGATAACTCCTTTGACGTAATCCTTTGTACCGAAGTCCTGGAGCATACTCCTGAGCCAATTGAAGCGCTGCGTGAAATGGTGCGAATATTAAAACCAGGTGGACGATTATTCATAACCGCACCGCTCGGTTCCGGACTGCATCAAATGCCATATCACTACTACGGAGGCTTTACGGCTGAATGGTACAAGCACTTTGGTTCAAAATTCGGACTTTACGTTACTGAAATCACACCAAACGGTGGTTTTTTCAAACTACTTGCTCAGGAATGCGCACGGGTGGCGTGGACATTGTCACAACACCAGCATCTACACGGAAACAATGTGGAGTTCATTCGAAACGTATTCGGGGAATGGATTCCACGATATCTGTTCGCATTAGAGGAAAAGCACTTTATTGATCAATTTACTGTTGGCTATCACGTAGAAGCCGTAAAGGTCAGGGATATAGATATTATTCAAAAGATGATTGATAAAGATACACAAAACGTAAATCTTTATATTGAAGCAGCGCGTTCCCAGATGAATCAAGGTAAATTCTCACATGCAAAAATGTATGTTGAAGATGCTTCTGAACTGGATTATAATAATCCTGCGGTGTTGAAACTTTACAAACAGGTTATGGAAAGGAAATGAAATGGAACTGGTTATGTTCAGGAAGGAAGACAAAAGTATGGGCGAGATAAAGGTAAAAATTGAGTTAGAAAATTTTGGTGATAGATATATGTACATGGAAAAGAAAATTCAGGAAAATGAAATAAGAAGATATAAGATGGATGCGGTTGTGGATACAGGTGCAGTAATGCTGATGCTTCCACAGGATGTGGTAGAGGAACTCGGTTTGAAGATTCAACGTACTGTTGTGGTTACTTATGCAGATGAGAGGAAGGATGAAAGGCGTGTTGCAGGGACTGTTACAATAAAAATCGGCAAAAGGTTTATGAACACAGATTGTATAGTAGGTCCACCAGCAAGTGAGGCATTAATTGGGCAGGTTATCTTAGAAGAACTCGACCTGATTCCTGATTGCCAGAAGCAAACGTTGTCGCCCAGACCTGAATCGCCAATTTACCCTTCTTTAAAGATGAAATAAAAATGGGAAGCATATCTTAAATCATAATAGTTCACCGCAAAGGCGCAAAGAGCGCAAAGGTATTATTTTTTAGAAAGTAAATGCTGAAAATTTCTGAAAAACCTTGTGATTTTCTTATAGAAGATACTTCTTCTGTGAGGTTTTTCACTTTTTTAAAGTTTTTCCTCTGCGTCCTTTGCGCCTTTGCGGTGGGCTGAACTGTTATGTTGAACCGATGACTTTAAGCGAATGAATGTGGCCATGAACCTGAAACTATTATACATCGGAATGGAATATGACTATGGCGATAAGGCAAGGGGCCTTTCGTTTGAGCACAGGAATTTTTACCATTCCTTAAACAGTTACTGTGGAAAGCAAGGTTGGGATTTTGTTCACTACGACTTTATGGAACGGGGGTTGATACTCGGCCTAGACTCAATGACACAAGAATTATATGAATTAGCTAAAAAGGAAAAACCCACATATTTATTCGCTGTGCTATTTGATTTTCATCGTGATCCAAGACATGAGGTTTTTAAACACATATCATCATTAGGCACAATAACTATTCACTGGTTTTGTGATGACCACTGGCGGTTTGAAAAGTATAGCTCTGTAGTTGCTCCTCATTTTGATTTTGTTTGCACAACAGCAAACAGTGCCCTTCCAAAATATGGAAAAATTGGAATGTCTCATAAAGTTTTAAAAACTCAATGGGCATGTAATTATGAATTGTACGTCCCTTATGATATCGGGAAGGACCTGGATATAAGTTTTGTGGGTCAGCCACATGGAAATCGTGTAGAAGTTTTATCAAAGTTGATTGAAAGTGGGCTTAAGTTGGAAGTATTTGGTTTTGGATGGGAAAATCGGCCACGCATTCCCTTTCATCAAATGGTTAGACTGTTTTCCAGGAGTAAAATCAATCTCAATTTATCGAATTCGTCAACATTGATTGGTCAGCAGATTAAGGGGAGAAATTTTGAGATTCCAGGGACAAGAAGTTTCCTGCTGACAAGCAATGCCGAGAATCTGTCAGAGTATTACGAAGATGGAAAAGAGATAGTAATATTTGATACTGCTGAAGAGTTAGTAGATAAAGCAACCTACTACCTAAAAAGCGAAAATGAAAGAAATAAAATAGCGGAAAATGGTTACAAGCGGACGTTAGCAGAACATACATGGCATCATCGTTTAGATGAAATATTCGGTTATATAAATACGAAACAACATCATTTATTGATTCCGGGAGAGCCACTTGTTTCAGTAATAATTCCGTGCTACAACCAGGCACACTTCTTACCTGAAGCAGTCGAATCAGTGGCAAACCAAACATTTACCGACTGGGAGTGCATTATTGTTAACGACGGTAGTCCCGATAATACTTCGGAAACCGCAAGACAGCTAATCGCCAATTATTCTGATAAGCAAATCAGGTTGATCGAAAAAAGGAATGGTGGTTTATCTGACGCTAGAAATGTTGGGATTAAAAACTCTAAAGGAAAATATATTTTGCCGCTTGACGCCGACGATTTAATTCATCCTGAAATGCTGCAAAAGACGGTCTCTTTATTGAAAACACATCCAGAAATTGCCATTGCCTATACTGACGTAAGGCATTTTGGCAGTGCGAATCAAATTGTTTGTGCTGGAGAGTATGATTTTAAACGATTGTGTTTTCAAAACCATCTTAACTACTGCTCACTGTATCGACGTGAAGCCTGGGAGTCTGCAGGTGGATATAACCCCAACATGGTCTGGGGATATGAAGATTGGGACTTTTGGATCTCTTGTGGAGAGAAGGGATATTATGGAAAGAGGATTTCCAAGCCGCTATTTATGTACCGTGTAAAAGAGACGAGTATGTATACAAAAGCACTTGAGCATCATGGTGAGTTAATGGCTCGAATTATCCTAAACCATCCAAGCCTTTATGGCCAGAAACACGCTCTTGAGGCAAAACTAATATTAGATCAATGTTCTACTGGAAAGTTGAAAACCGATCCTATGGTTTCTGTTATTGTCCCCACATACAACAGGCCGGATACCTTGAAAAGAACACTGGAAAGTATTGCGGCACAAACCTACAACCGTATTGAAGCAATTGTGGTTAACGATGCAGGTGAAGATGTATCGGGTGTTATAGACACTTTCCATGATCGACTGTCCATCAAATACCTAGTTCACGATAAAAACAAGGGCCTCGCAGCAGTAAGAAATACCGCCGTCAAGCATGCAACAGGTCAATATATTGCCTACCTTGATGACGATGATATCTTCCACCCACACCATATAGAAACGGCAGTAAAAGTATTAACAACTATGAATTATAAAGCGGTTTATACGGATGCCTACAGGGCATATCAGACGAAAGAGGGAGATACCTATCAGGTAATTAAAAAAGACATTCCGTATTCCATAGATTATGTGAAAGATATTTTCTATAAAACCAATATTACGCCAATCCTTTGTGTAGTTCATGATAGAATGTGTTTTGATGAAATTGGGATGTTTGACGAATCGTTACCTGTCCTTGAGGATTGGGATTTATGGATTCGGATGGCAGAGAAGTATGATTTTTATCATATAAAGAAGGTGACGTGCGAATTCAGTTGGAGAGTGGATGGGACGTCGACAACAAGCAGCAAGCAGAATGAGTTTGCAAGGGTTCGAGAGTTGATTTATAAAAAGTATTATCAGAAGTTTCAAGATGCGCTTATGCAAACATCCGCTGTTGCCCGGAAACCAGTTTCTATAATCATCCTGACCTGGAATGCCCTGGAATATACCCAAAAGTGCGTTAATTCAATCCAAAATCACACAAGCTATCCACACGAGATTGTCTTTGTAGATAATGCGTCAACTGATGGCACTGTTGAATACCTCCGCAAACTGGTGAAAGAACATTCAAATTATAAACTCATTGAAAATCAGGAAAACAAGGGTTTTGCCGCGGGTAATAATCAAGGAGTCTCGGCCGCCAGCGGGGAGTACGTGATGCTCCTCAATAACGATGTGCTCGTCTCTGGCGGCTGGCTGGAGAGTCTGGTAGAAAGCTTAGAAATAGATAAAAACATTGGCATGGTTGGCCCCATCACAAACTCTATCAGCGGCAGACAACAGGTAATTTCTATTCCGTATGCTGACGAAAAAGGATTCCATGAATTTGCACAAGGAATAAGAAAAAAATACAAAGGAAGGATAACTCCCCGCTGCCGTGTTGCCGGTTTTGCAGTCTTGATGCGAAAGACACTTTATGAGGAAGTAAACGGGCTGGATGAATCTTTCGGCACGGGCAATTACGAAGATGATGATTTGTGTTTAAAGGTTCAGGAAAAGGGTTACGCCATCATGGTGGATGAAGGCGTATTCATCCATCACTATAGAAGCCAAACTTTTATCGAAAATAAAATTGATTATCGCAACAGTTTATCTGTCAATGGGTCTAAATTTAAGGAAAATTGGCCCAACGTTGACTATGAACAATTGCTTGAATTACATGGAAGTCTGGTTGATGCCAACGCTGCCCTCTGTGCAAAAGGCAAACAGGCGCTAGAATCGGAAAATATCAACAAGGCTATCGAAATATATTCAAAGGTATTGAAAACCAACCCTATTGATGAGGCTGCCTTGTGCGGACTGGCCATTGTCTATCAAACAGACGGGAAAATGGATAAAACCATTGATGCATACAAAAAGACTTTGCAGGTTAATCCATCCTTCTTTGATGCCCACTATAACCTTGCCATTGTATACTCAAGTACCAATCAAATTGACGATGCCATCGCCCATCTTAATAAAGCAATTAACCTAAACAGCAGTGATGCTTCCGTACACAACAATCTTGGGGTATTATATTTCAAAAAGAATATGTATAACGATGCAAAGAATTGTTTTGAAAGGGCATTGCGGATAGATGATCATTACAAAGAGGCACAGCAAAACCTGGAAAAGATAAGGAAGATACAGGGTAATAGTTCACCGGAGGAAAAAAATTTGACAAGCCCTTGACATGTGACTCTCATGTCAAGGGCAAGATAACAGGATAGACATGATATAATTAAATTAGGCCTTCGGGGTCTTTTGGTTTGACAAATTGATTCTACCTGTTACATAAACCAGTATTTAATTTGTAGTATTTAGAGAATAAAAGTATTTGAAACAAAATATTCCCACATATTCTCCAGGCTTATGTAATCACCCAACCTTACGAGTTGGAAGGTATTAATGGAACGTTGGCATGGTGTTTTAATGAGCCACAAAAAAGGGACTTGCGTGAATCGCGCTACGACGAACTCGTCTATGCGCAACAGATCCTTATGCAAAATAAACCCGTCAAGCCGGGGTTGGAATTCAGGTAAATAATACACACCCTTTAAAAATTCATTTCAAGAGATTCCTTGGTTTTCCTTTTGTTCTAATTTTCAACTGACATACAATGTGATGTTGATAATTTTATTGTTTATGCATGCCCTGATTAATTATTTTACACGAAACATACCGTACAGTAGGTTATAAAGCATCTTTTCATATCAATTATTGTTTTGTTGCTAACCTGGTTGTATTCCATACGATAAGATTCGAATATATGCGGTAGTTTCTTATGCATGTATCTAACCAGATATATCCTGATAATAGTGTGGCATTTTGTTTGCTCTCCTTTAAATTCATAATGCTTATTTTAACATCACAAATTTAAGGTGTTATATGGTTGCGAAAAAAGGACTAATATTTCTTGGAATTGTTTTAGGGTGTATGCCTTGCCTTTTCGGTAATGACGAAAAAATTGTTTCTAATAAAACAAATAGCTTACCTGCAATACCCCAAAAAGTGGATGCAAGAATAAGTGGTGATATTGAAAGACCGTTGTTAAGGCCCGTTGTATACAAAAAAGAAGAGGCGATTTCGAATTCAAAAAATCAAAAAACTGAAGAATTGCCATCGGGTTCTAAAAGAGAAGATGGTGTAGAAAGTTTATTATCTCTTCTCAGGACCGAAAGGGAGAAACTACAGGAACTGGAAAATCAATATAACAAAATAGGAAACAATGTGTTTGTAGAACCAAATGGCGCTAAAAACAAAGATGGATATCTGAGTAAAATAACCGAATCGCTACCTACCGCCCCGGAGAACGATCTTCCACAATTGGGTGATATACAGGCTAAAATCGGTACGTCAATAGAAATATCCAATAGAGATTCAATAAAAGACGTAAGTGTGAAGGAAGGAAGTTCTACTGCGCAACTATACACAATGAAAAATAATAAAAAATCAGAGTTGAGCACAAATAATACCATAAATCAGCGGTTGGAGATGATAATTAAGAATGTGAGTCAGATGGATGTCGCAGAGTGTTATTATAAACTATGTGAGTATGATAATGCACTCCAGGGGTATAAATTATTTACTCCAAACAACACCTCTTCGGATCAATATATTTGGGCCCAATACCAGGTTGCAAACTGCTATAGAAATATGAAAAAGCACGACATTGCTCTCAGCGAATATCAACGGTTTGTCAACCAGTTTCCTGAGAGCGATTTGACAAGCCAGGCAAAATGGTATATGGAAGATATTGGTTGGTGGAAAGCCTGGTCTGAAAAGAATACTCTAGCCAACAATCAATTACTTACAGCGTCAAACAACCGTGTATCCAAGTAAGTGAAGAGAATGGGATGAAATGATGGAAAACACAACGATAAGTGAATTTAAAAAAAATTGGGGGACAGAACTTGCCTCTGCCTTTCATCTCTTTAACGAGTACACACTGCGGCTTGAAGAATCTTATAATCTCCTTCAAAACAGGGTTAAAGAAATTGATAAGGAAATGGCGTA
>JANLHY010000299.1 GCA_024653795.1 Candidatus Brocadiaceae bacterium
TGAGCGGGTAGGGGGTGAAAAGACGATAAAAATTGACGTAAGGATTGTGGCTACGACGAATAGGAATCTCATGAATGAAATCCGAAAAGGCACATTTCGTGAAGACCTTTTTTATCGCCTGAATGTTGTGCCAATTTATTTGCCGACTCTAAGAGAAAGACGAGAGGAAATACCGCTGCTCGTGGATTATTATCTCAGAAAATATAGCCTTGAAAATAATGCCGTTGCGAAATCCATAGATAAAGAAGCTATGGATTATTTGTGTCAGTATAACTGGCCGGGAAACATAAGGGAATTAAAGAATATTATACAAAGAGCGGTGGTCATGGGATCGCATGAGTCGCTGCAATTAGAGCAATTTAACTGCCTTTTTACCCATCAAGATGTGGAGCGATCCGGAAACACATCGACCGCAGGAAAAGCTATTGAGGATGTGGAAAGGGACATGATTTACAGTACACTGGAAAAAACGGGTGGAAATAAAACCAAGGCTGCAGAATTACTTAAAATTACCACAAGAACGTTAAGGAATAAACTCCATAAATACAATGCAGAGTCAAAACCTTTTTTTGAAAGGGAAACTGTTTCCTGTGCGGGATGAATATTTTACCTGGTAGTGTAAAGGCTGGGGTTAGTGGGTGCACGCCATACTGGGGCTTTAGCCCTGATGGCACAACAACACGGAGTTGTTCATGTTATTTATTGTCAATCCCTAAGGGGGAAAAATGATTATAAGCAGAACACCTTTTCGTATTTCTTTTTTTGGTGGAGGAACTGATTACCCAGCATGGTACCAAAAACATGGTGGGGCGATATTGGCAACAGCTATAGACAAATACTGTTATATTACTTGTCGTTATCTTCCTCCATTTTTTGAGCATAAATTTCGTATTATTTGGTCAAGAATTGAGAATTGTAGTGATATTAACGACATTAGTCATCCTGCTGTGCGTCATATTTTAGATTTTTTGAAAACCGATCGTGGTGTTGAGATACATCACGTTGGCGATCTGCCTGCCAGAAGCGGAGTGGGTTCAAGTTCTTCTTTTACCGTTGGACTACTTCACGCCCTATATGCCCTTAAAGGTTATATGCCTACCAAACAGCAATTGGCAGAAGAAAGTATTTTTATTGAGCAACATATTATTAAAGAAACCGTGGGGTCACAGGATCAGGTACTTGCTGCGCATGGCGGATTCAACCATATTGTATTTCTAAAAAACGGGGAAATCTCGATTCGGCCTGTAATCTTGACAGCAGAGCGACTTAATGAACTTAGTTCACACCTGATGCTGTTTTATACCGGTATAAAGCGGACCGCTGCTGATGTTGCAAGTACGTATGTCAATGATATTGAAGCATGCAAACGCCAGCTTCGTATTATGAAAGACCTTGTAGAAGAAAGTATTTCGATCCTTAACGGCAGCAATGATATTACCGCTTTTGGAGAACTGATGCACGAATCATGGTTGGCCAAGCGTAGTTTGAGTTCCAATGTCTCTAATCCTCATGTTGATGAAATTTATGAAAAAGCGATTATTGCGGGCGCAATTGGCGGCAAGTTAACTGGAGCGGGTGGAGGGGGATTTATCTTGCTTTTTGTTCCACCGGATAAGCGCGAAGACGTTAAAAAATTACTGAATAATTTAATCTATGTGCCTTTTAAGTTTGATTTTTCCGGAAGCCAGATTATCTATCATAACTTTGAAGAAGATTATTCATATCTTGAAAAAGAACGAAGCAATCAAACTATAATCCCATCTCAAGAACTTGAAATGTATACCGATCAACTATTGAGTAAAATTTAATTTTTATAAGTGAGTTTTATTGTGCTTACGAGTCTCAGTAAAGAAATTTTGTATCAAACAGATATTCAAATGCTTGAAAATAAAGCCAGAAGTATCAGAGCAACCTGTATTAAAATGGCTCATGACGGTAAAGAGGGGCATTTAAATGGGGCTTTAAGTTGCGTTGATTTACTGATCGGGCTATATTACAGATGGCTTAATGTTACACCTGAAGATCCAAAAAGAAAAGACAGAGATCGTTTCATATTCAGTAAAGGACATGCGTGTTCATCTCTTTACGCTGTAATGGCTGATTGCGGCTTTTTCCCTAAACAGTGGATCTCCAGGTATGCGCAAAACGATTCCCCTCTGCCGAGTCATCCATGTATTCACGCCCTCCCGGTTCTTGAGTGCTCTTCAGGCAGCTTGGGACATGGGCTTGGTATGGCTACTGGCATGAGTTATGGTCTGCGCATGGATGGAATAAAAGCGAGAGTCGCAGTTCTTATCAGCGATGGAGAATGCAACGAGGGGAGTACCTGGGAAGCAGCTACTTTTGCGGTAGCAAATCGACTCGATAATCTGTTGCTCATTGTGGACTATAATAGAATCCAGTCTGTAGGTCGATCAGATAATCTGATGGGCTTCACGTCATTGGAAGAGAAATACAAGGCGTTTGGCTGGGCTGCCCGAACTATAAACGGAAACAACATCTCAGAGATTATTGAAACGTTAAAGGAATTCCCTTTTGAAAAAGGGCGTCCGTCAGCAATTATTGCAAAAACTATAGCGGGGGCGGGTGTCAGTTTTATGGAAAATCAGGTGCTTTGGCATTACAGAGCGCCATCCGACGAAGATCTTAAAAAAGCTTTACAAGAGTTAAGTGTATTCTCTATTTACACGGAGCTAAATGCATGAGAAAAGCATTCGCGGATACACTTACTCAGATTGCGGAGCAAAATGCTCGTGTTGTTCTTGTTACCGGTGACCTCGGATTCCAGGTTTTTGATGAATTTCATGCACGATTTGGCCCACGCTACATAAATGTCGGTGTTGCTGAGGCGCAAATGATTTACACAGCCGCAGGGCTCGCTACAGTTGGCTGGCGTCCCGTAGCTTACTCTATCGCCTCGTTTGCAACAGCCCGGCCTTTCGAGCAGATTCGCTATTGTGTAAGTTACCCGAATTTACCGGTTGTTATCATAGGAGCAGGCAGGGGTTATCTCTATTCAACCAGCGGTGTTTCACACCACGCCGCAGATGACCTCGCACTCATGTCAGTACTTCCCGGGATGACGGTAGTAGCTCCCGGCGACCCAAACGAGGTAGTACAACTTTTCCCTCAACTATTTAATTTACCAGGGCCTTCATATTTCACCGTAGGCCGCTTTGGTGAGCCGTCGTATGAAGCCTCTGAACCAGCAATTCTGGGGCGTGCCAGGCTTCTTCGTAAGGGAGAGCAAATAGCCGTTATAGGTACTGGTGAAATTGCCAATGAAGTACTAAAAGCATTGAAACTGCTTGAATCTGAAAAGATTTTTCCAACAGCCTATCAGATGCACACAGTAAAGCCTTTGGATACGAACACGTTAAATTCCCTGGCAAAAGAAGTTCACACCATGGTCGTGGTAGAGGAGCATATACCTAATGGTGGATTATGGGCTGCCATAAGTACATGGCATGCAACTGCAGAAACGACACCTAAACTGATTCGGCTTGGTCCTCCTGACAGTTTTGCGCTTGGTAATTTGCGACAAGACGAACTTAGGAGGCGTCTAAATTTTGACGCCAATGCAATAGCCAACACCTGCCGCTCGTTGTGGAAGAAAAAATGAAATGTCTTTTTACCTTTAAATTTTCAAGTTATTCCGTTTAAGTTCTCCTTAAAAAAGGGGGATTCAGGGGGTTGTGTTTTTTTTGGGCTATTCCCCATTTTCACGAGGACAAACATGAGCTCCGTCAGGAGCAACCTGTTTGTAGCAAGATAGGATGCCATAACAGATATTAGCTCCGTTAGGAGCGACCTGTTTGCCGACAGGCAGGCCTGTTTGCATATCAATCATATACAGGTCGCTCCTACGGAGCTAATCGTATCTTAACGATTAATTGCTACAAACAGTACGCCCTTAATAGGGCTTAAATTTTTAAAACACTAAATTGATACGTAATTTTCAATTTCTTGCTAAAACTGAGAAAAAATAAGATTCAGGAGCAAGGCTAATGTTGATCTATGCTTTTTGAAGTACGACGTTCTTTTGATGTCTTTTTACCGGATTATAGAGTGTATCCCGTTCCACAGGTTCGCGCCCAGCCTCTTTGATGAGCTTAATAATTTCCTGGACAGATAGTGCCTCCGGCGTTTCTGCGCCTGCAGCGTGGGTAATTTTTTCTTCTTTAACCGTGCCGTCAATATCGTCTATACCGAAGCTGAGAGAGACTTGGGACAGCTTGATTCCCAGCATGATCCAGAATGCCTTGAGATGGTCGAAGTTGTCAAGCATCAATCGGCTGATTGAGATAACCTTCAGATCCAGCATAGCTGTAGTACCGGAACGGTTTGATAAATCAGTATTTTTGGGATGGAATGCCAGTGGGATAAAAGACATGAAACCGCCTGTTTCATCCTGAAGTTCCCTCAACCTGATGAGATGGTTTATTCTGTCTTCAGGAGTTTCCACATGACCATAGAGCATAGTTGCGTTGCTGCGTAATCCCAGGTTGTGTGCCTCACGCATTACCTGGAGCCATCCTTCG
>JANLHY010000310.1 GCA_024653795.1 Candidatus Brocadiaceae bacterium
AAAAGAGGCCATGTGGAGTCGATGTGTGGGTAAAAGAGTTAAGTGGCGTGGAAAAGTAAATTATATTGGATGGGGTCTGGTAACAGGATGGATGCTGGGAATAACGCACGGTGATACGAGTGTTGAGATAAAGCTAAACGCCAACAATAAATC
Source organism: Candidatus Brocadiaceae bacterium (assembly GCA_024653795.1). Classification (GTDB taxonomy): domain Bacteria; phylum Planctomycetota; class Brocadiia; order Brocadiales; family Brocadiaceae; genus Wunengus. The sequence goes on from JANLHY010000310.1 coordinate 154, forward strand.
CCATTTTTCTGACGTGAAATATGGTAATACCGTTACCTATACGGGGAAGCTCGATTCGCGGGTGACGAGGATATTCCCTTATAAACTCGAAGACGGGGACGTACTTAAAAATGAAAACACACCTCCCGAACCATTAAAGGCAAGTGAATTGGTTGCTAATCCTTATATAATGCCTGTCTCCCAGGGTCTCAAAAAAATATTTCTGGTAGAAACTTTTGAGGACTTAGATAATTTGTTTGGTAAGGGAAGTAATCTGTCAGAGGTACAAAAGGATGAGGCATGGGGAAGATATAAGGGGAAGTATGTCAGATGGTTGGGTCAAATTGTCTATAAGAATTTAAATGTGGCGTCTGGTTTACGAATCGGAATGATGCAAAAAGAAAAGGGAGATATAGAGGTAAAGGCCGGTCTGGCGAAAAAGGATAAGGTATTAAAATTTCTGGAAGGTGAAACGGTGCTCTATACAGGAAGACTGACAGAAAGATGCGGAGACAATTCTCCCTATATTTTAGAAGATGGCGATATTATAACGATTAAGGATTGACAATAAATAATCTGAACATGAAGTTGTTCATGTTATTTATTGTCGTTCCCTGTCCATATTTCGCTTAAGGCGGAAGGAGATAGCCATGATAGGAAGATGGATAATTATAGTAACGATTGTATTTACTTTTGCCGGGTTGGAAGCGCTATCGGTTGCTGCTGAAAGTTATGAGACGGCAGTTAACGAAGGAAACGTTTTTGTTCGTAAGCAGATGTATCAGGAGGCGCTGGATGCCTATGCGCGCGCCATTCAGTTAAAACCGGACGCCTCTGAGGTATGGTATAATAAAGCGGTTGTGCTTGATTATTTGGGAAAATATGGAGATGCCGTCGATTCGTTTGAAAAAGCCATCCAATATAAACCCGATTATTATGAAGCCTGGTATATGAAGGGAAGGACTTTGGATCATGCGGCCCAGTATGAAGAGGCAATTAAAGCCTTTGATAAGGCCATAGAAATAAAACCTGATTATATTACCGCATTGTATAATAAAGGGAATGTACTTGACCATATCGGAAACGTCGATGCGGCAGCCGAAACCTACGATCGTATTATAAAGTTAAAACCGGATGCGTATGAGGCATGGAATAATAAAGGCCTGGCATTGGCAAAGATTCCTGATCGGCGAAATGAAGCATTAGAGGCATACGACAAGGCGATTGCGATTAATCCAAAATATTATGAGGCATGGATTAATAAGGGTAATTGTTTTGTGAGGATACGCAAATACAAGGAGGCCGTTGATGCGTATGATAAGGCCATAGAAATAAAGCCTACGGAACATGCTTCCTGGGCGGATAAGGGGTTTACCCTTGCGGATCTCGGGAGAAACGAGGATGCCGTTAATGCCTTTAGTAAGGCGATTGAATTGAAACCAGATTCATATGCTGCCTGGAATGGGAAGGGGCTTGCCCTGGATGCCCTGGGCAGGCACGAAGATGCCCTTGCTGCATACGAGAAAACGATTGAGGTACAACCAGATTCTTATGGGGCATGGACGAATAAGGGGTTGGCCTTGTCTCGCCTGGGAAAGCACGCAGAGGCCGTTGTGGCTTATGAAAGGGCGCTGAAGATTCAGCCTGACTCTTATGAAACCATGACGAATAAAGGAGGTGAGTTGTTCCAGTTAGGAAGGTATGAAGAGGCTATAAAAGCTTTTGATGATGCTATAAAGCTAAGACCTGATTATCCGCAGGTATGGAATAACAAAGGATATGCCTTGTTACGATTGGGAAAGTTTATGGAGGCTGTAAAGTCTTTTGATAAGGTAGCACAAATTATTACAGATGAGGAATCTGCAAATATTCCGCGCCAGGCGAAGATTAAATATGAGGCGCTGAGTAATAAAGGTCTTGCTTTAGTTCAACTTCAGAATTATGAAGATGCTGTGAAGGTATTTGACAAGGCAATAAGTATAAAGTCGGATATTTTTAGTTTGTGGATAAATAAAGGGCTTGCCCTTGTCCAATTGAAAAAATATCCAGAGGCATTAGATGCCTTTAGTAAGGCAACGACACTGAGTGGTAATGTGTATGAAGCATGGAATTATAAAGGTTATGTATTCGAGGAAATGGGGAAACAGCAAGAGGCGCTGGATGCCTATGAAAAGGCTATTCAGATTAAACCGGATTTTTTTGTAGCATTAAATAATAGAGGCCTTGTGTTGGATGCCATGGGAAGTCATACGGAGGCGATAGAGGCTTACGATAAGGCATTAAAGATAAAACCCAATTTTGATGCAGTATGGTTTAACAAAGCCTGTGCGCAGTCCTTGCTCTCAAGAAAAGAAGATGCCCTGAATTCACTGAAGAAAGCCATCGAATTAAATCCTCAGTATAAAAGTACGGCAAAGAATAATCCCGATTTCTCGAAGTTCAAAGGAGACGCCGATTTTGAGAGAATTGTAGGTGAATAGTAATTCCCATGTAAAATGTTTGAAATCTGGATTAGCGCCTGAACGAAATCCATACTTTTCTCATTTCGACCCCTTCGCTTTCTGTCATTTCGAGGAACGAAGTGACGAGAAATCTTTCGCTCAGGACAGGCTCCGGGAGAAATCTGGAAACCCTGTAATTTCGTAACAGTTCAGCACCCCCACCTGACCTCCCTCCCCCCCTTTCTCCCCCTCAGTGAGGGGGACAGGGGGAGGAAACGTTTTTCCCCCGCCCCTGGTGGGAGGGGTTAGAGGAGGGGGGTGAACTGATACCAATGGCCGAAAGATTTATCGCTATGCTCGAAATAACAGTTTTAAGATCTTCTTAGTATTGGAGGTAACCTTCACCCTATTGTCCATGCATATTCCTACAACCCAAATAGGCTGATCATTCATTACAACGATCGGGATAGTATAGCGTTCTTTTAAAGGGATTTTTTTATCAATAAAGAGGTCTTTGATTTTTTTGTGACCGTGAGTGCCTAAAGGTGAAATAGTATCTCCCTCTTTTCTTCCTCTTACAGTGATAGGCATCGTGATACATTGTAGGTCAAAGATTTCTTCGCCAGAAGTCTTTGTTTTTTTGTATACGTCTAGCGATAAGTCTTTAATGTCTAAAATTTCAGATACCAGTTGTCCAAACGGAGGAATAGGGGTTGTGCCGGGTATTTGGATAGGAATTTCACATAATAACGGTATGCGAGGTTTGGAGAGTAGGACTTTTTTAAAATAAAGCATCCCGTGTTCATGCCATAAGTAAAGTTTTCCAGGCAATTGGAAGTGCCGTCCTTTTCCTTTTTTGGTTATTTCATTTAATACCTTTGTATAGTGCTCATAGGTAATCTCTTTTAATGGAATCCGCAGTATATTCAATATTTCTTGAAATACTAAATGTTGCAATATCTTTGGCTGTTTTATTAGAAAATGAGTATTGAGGGTATATGAACCTGCAGCGCTTTCCATCGTGGAGTCTTTTAATATTTTTTTTGCTTCTAAAGATAAATACTCATTATTTGCTGTGAAAATTTGGCTTAGCTGTATAAGGGTATTTTTGATATTTGAGTTATATTGTTTTTCTAATAATGGAATCAATTCGAGTCGTATCCTATTCCGAAGATATATGGTTTCATAGTTGGATGTGTCTGTTCTATAGTTTAGGTGTTCTTTTCCAAGATAATCGATAATTTCTTTTCTCCAGGTGAAGAGGAGTGGGCGAACAATTTGTATCGTGGAATCCGTGGTTAATGGCCGTTTTACAGGTATTCCTTCAATGCCCGATATTCCCGTTCCTCTGATTATTCGATGAAGAATGGTTTCTGCGTTGTCGTCTGCGGTATGCCCGATTGCTACCGTAGAAGCATTATACTTTTGTGATGATTCCGTAAAAAATTTATATCTCTCTATGCGTGCCGTTTCTTCGATTGAACGTTTTGCTTGGTTTGCAATTTCCTGAATATTTACATTTTTTAGAATAAAAGGCAGAGAAAGTTCTTTTGATAAATTTTCGACAAATTGGGCATCCTCTTCTGAAGATTTTCCGCGGAGTTGATGGTTAAGATGGGCTACATAAAAGCGGCATTGAAGGTTTTTGGCAGAATTAATTGAATGAAGAATATTTAAAAGAGCAACAGAGTCGGGCCCTCCGGATACTCCAACGACGACAGAATTATTGGATTTAATGAGATGGTATTTGTTTATGATTTTGAATACCCCGAAGGGTAGTTTGTCTAATCGCATAATAGCACTATATCTTTTTGGTTTGAGTAAATCAAGTTTAGAAATAGGTTGACTTTAGTTTCTGGGTTCGTAAAATATCCCCTATGAAGAATAAGTTGAAACATATTTTCCTTTTGATGACGCTTGTTTGTGTGGGTTTGTTATATAATGGTTTCTGTGGCGTATATTGTGGTGAGCCAAAAAGAAATAAAGTTTTACCCATAAATGCAGCTGGAATTGAATTGGAAGTAGAATTGGCTACTACTTTTGAGGAGCAAATTTTAGGTTTGATGTATCGGGACAAGTTGGAAGAAAATGATGGTATGTTGTTTGTTTTTCCCAAGGAGAAGTTTCTTTCTTTTTGGATGAAGGATACCCGCATTCCCCTTTCAATAGCCTTTATTAAGGCGGATGGTCGAATTATACAAATAGAATCAATGAAGCCCTATAGTTTGGATACTCATATTTCAAAGGAAAAGGCCAAATATGCATTAGAGATGAATGAGGGGTGGTTCAGGATACACAATGTAAGAGAAGGTGATACCGTAAAGATACCGTTGCCGTAATCGTTCACCGCAAAGGCGCAAAGTGCGCAAAGGTATTATTTTTTGGAAAGTACCTGCTGAAAATTTCTGAAAAAACTTGTGATTTTATTGTAGAAGATACTCCTTCTTTGAAGTTTTTTATCATTTTTATTGTTTTTTCTTTGCGTCCTTTGCGCCTTTGCGGTGGGCTGAACTGTTACCCGTTGCCTATGTATGAAAAGACTAAAGACCATATAGGAATATAAATCTCTTTGTGCCCTCTGTGTCTTTTTGGTTAAATTTGTTTTGGTTGCGGCTGCGCCGCATCTGGTGATTGAGCAATGACAAGGTTAGTGAGTATTATAAATGAGAAAGATGATTCAGAAATGGTTCTTGTGCCATCGGGGGATTTTACCATGGGTGAAGAACGAAAGATTGTGCATGTTGATGAGTTTTATATTGATAGATTTCCGATAACTAATTCCCAATATAAAAAATTTGTTGATACCACAGGAGACAAAGAGCCCTTTTTCTGGAATAACGAGCGATTTAATAAACCACTACAACCAGTCGTAGGTGTTAGTTGGAATGATGCAGTTGCTTACGCTAGATGGGCTGGGAAACGACTCCCCAGGGAGATCGAGTGGGAAAAAGCAGCCCGAGGTGTTGATGGCAGAGAATATCCATGGGGAAACATACAGCCTGATAACACAAGGGCAGTTTACAATCTGGATCCAAACACAGGCGCTCCGGCGCCAATTGGTGACCGGAAAGAAGGCGTGAGTCCTTTTGGTTGTTATGATATGGCTGGGAACGTTTGGGAATGGTGCGAAGATTGGTATGAGGAAGGAAAATTTCGCGTGGTAAGGGGCGGGTCGTGGGTAAACCACCATTATATTCTGCGAAGCGCCTATCGAAGTTGCAGTTATC
>JANLHY010000322.1 GCA_024653795.1 Candidatus Brocadiaceae bacterium
TATAGAAAAGAATATGTTTATAGTAAATGTTTTATTTGGAAATAATTTTTAAAAAAAGATTAAATTATTTCAATAATATGCCGATATAAAGAGAAGACAGGATAATGGCAGCGCATGATAGAAAATTGTGGGTTTGTAAATTTCGTTAATATTGGTTTTTTGAAACAGGCTTATAGTCTCTCGGAGGAAGTGATTCTTGATTTGAATGGCGAAGTGTTTGTAGTAAAGATACCTGTAAAGGAATAAGCTGGAAATGAGTCGACGAATGCTATATAATTTTTCAGGTTTTACGGGTAAAGCAGTCATTAACTTTATGGGAGATTTAAAATGTCAATAGAAAATATTTCCAAGACTTCTCTGAATGCCAGAGTTGCAAATGCAGGTCGTGTTGAGGTCAACCAGTCACAAATAAAGGCGGAAAAAGGCAAACGCCCTGTTCATACGAAACCCGATACAGTAGATATTTCAAAGGAGGCCAGGAATCTCGAACAGACGGTTGATAACCTGAAAACTGTTGTTAGTGAAATCCCGGATGTAAGAGATGCAAAGATGGAAGAAGTGAGGGCAAAATTAAAAAATGGTTTTTACGACAGGCCGGAAGTGATTGAGGAGGTGGCAAACAAAGTCATAGATGCTTTTAGGACTGAGAAACAGGAATCATAAGCCATGTCCAATGATAAGACAGCAGGCGCTCATGGCGTTGGCAAGCGCTTTATAGGGGTGAAGTTTGACTGTTGTCAGGTATATGCAAGGATCTATATAAATAATGAAGGAACAGCGTATGAGGGCAGGTGCCCGGGGTGTTTACGGAAAATATCCGTAAAGATACGCAAGGATGGTGTAAATTGTAGGTTTTTTTCGGCATTTTAACGTTATGCTTACTCTTTGGGGCGTTTACTGGAAACTAAGAAGCCTGTCTATTTGTATGACGTTGAAATACAAATAAACAGGCTTTTTTATTTTAATTGTATAGGAATTTCCATTTTATTCATGCGGGTTTTGGGGAGACACTGACAAACTTCGGTTGTCCGTGTTTAACTTAAATTCACATATCCCCGTTTACACGAGGACAAGTTTTATCATGGCACAAATTATTCCCCTCCCCGACTGTAATCGAGGACAGGTCTTGGGAGGGGACTTTCTAACTCGAAAGTGTTTATCCTGTTATCTTGTCTAAATTTCCTTGTGAGGAAAACTCTTAAAGGGTAATACATGCAATTAAGGAAAATAGGCCAAAAGATCCGTGATATACGCCGTCTTAATCAAATCTTAAGGATATTAACCAAGCATGGTTTTGGTTTTGCCATCCAACAACTTCATTTACAAGAGCATGTTATTGGCAGGGGCATTATCAAAACCCGGATATTACGCCGTTTTACAGAACCTTTGGAATCCCGCGCCGTCCGACTCAGGAAGGTATTGGAAGAACTCGGCCCCACATTTATAAAACTAGGACAAACCCTGAGTGTTCGACCCGACCTGGTTCCCCTAGACCTTTGCTATGAACTTAGTAAACTCCAGGATAGAGTTCCGCCCTTTGGTTACGAAGACGTCAAAAAGCAGATAAAGGAATCCTTTGGGAGTTATCCCGATAAAATATTTGACTCATTTGATCCGGTCCCATTTGCTGCCGCATCCTTAGGCCAGGCGCATCGTGCACGACTAAAGACGGGTGAAAATGCCGTAGTAAAGGTGCAGCGGCCTGATATGCGGAAAATGATTGAAACAGACATTGACATCCTTTACACCTTAGCCCAATTGGCCAATCGATATATGCACGATATCAAGATCTTTGACCCTATCAGCATTGTTGATGAGTTTTCCAGGGTTATTACAAAGGAGATAGATTTTACCTATGAGGCGCACAATATCGATAAATTTTGCAAAAACTTTAAGGAGAGCACGACCGTTCAGATTCCCAGGGTTTTTTGGGAATATACGAAACCCAAGGTAATTACCACAGAAGAAATCACTGGCATTCGAATGAGCGATTACTTAAACCAGCCGCATTCAGACGAAGAAAAGAAGGCCGTTGCCGCAAATGGCGCCAATGCCATCCTTCAACAAATATTCATTGACGGATTCTTTCATGCAGACCCCCATCCGGGAAATCTCTTCATCCTGCCTGATAACGCTGCCGCATTTGTGGATTTTGGGATTGTTGGCAGGCTCGATGAAGACACGCGTGACGTGGTGGTAAACCTTCTGATTGCCCTATCCACAAAAAACATCAATGGTATTATAAAAGCGCTGGAAATGCTTGGGTCTGTAGCTGAAGAACATTCATCGCGGGATTTCAAACACGATATCAGTGATTTTATTGAACGGTTTTACGATATTCCCCTGAAGCAAATAGAAATTTCAACCATACTGCCACAAGCCATTGAATTAATGACACGACACAAACTCAGGATACCGCCACAATTTCACGTCATGATCAAGGCACTTGCTACCATGGATGGTGTTGCCAGACAGTTGGACCCGGATTTTAACACCATCGCCTATACCAGGCCATTAGTGGAAAAACTTGTCCA
>JANLHY010000324.1 GCA_024653795.1 Candidatus Brocadiaceae bacterium
GTTCACAGATATGAAGCCATTCTTGCAGCTGGTTTTATTTTTACAATTCATTTTTTCCATACTCATTTACTTCCGGAGAAAATGCCAGTTGATGAAGCGATTTTTACAGGCAGGATAACTGAGGAAGAGTTTAAACACGAGCGTTTAAACCAGTATAAAAGGCTTCAAAACCAACGGCAATTGGATAATTATAAAATTGCCCCGCCTTCTTTATTTGTAAGTTTTCTAACCAGGTTGTTTGCAGTTCCAATTTTGATTACAGGGCTAATCATGGTAGGCCTGATGTTTTCAGCACTTCTCGTATGGGCTATTTGATTTAGATTATTACAATTATCCTGGCAAGCAATTTGTTGCTGTAAAGTCTGAATTTATTTAGAGAAAGTACTAATAGTGCTTTTGGTTTACGAAATAACATGACTTACAGGGTTTTAATTGCAGATGATGAAGAACGCATGCGAAGAGTGCTGGCTATGGTATTTGATGAAATGAAAGATACTAAAGTTGTTACCGTGAGCAATTGTGTAACAACTTTAGAATATCTTGAGAGAGAACGGTTTCATCTTCTCATAACAGATCTAAAAGTACCAGAAGTAGGAAGATTAGACTTTCTGAAAGCAATCAAATGTAAGGCACCGGATCTTCCTGTAATTGTTCTTACCGCATACGGCTCAGTTGAATCTGCTATAGATGTTATGAAAGAAGGTGTTTTTGATTATCTTACCACACCTTTCGAAAATGACATTCTTAAACTAGCCGTAAAAAGAGCCCTGAAGATGAGTTCTTTGGCAATTGAAAACAAATATCTACGCCAGGCGCTTGAGTCGCAGTATAACTTTGAAAATATTATTGGTAATTCTCCACAGGTATTTGAGGCTTTAAAGTTAGTCGGAGATGTGTCTAAAACAGATTCGACTGTACTGATAACAGGAGAAAGTGGAACTGGGAAAGAGTTAATAGCTCGTGCCCTTCATTATAATAGCAAGAGGGCAGGTGGTCCACTTATCGTACTGAATTGTGCTGCGATACCTGAAAATTTATTGGAAAGTGAATTATTCGGATATGAAAAAGGTGCATTTACCGGCGCGGAAAAGACAAAAAAAGGACGTTTTGAATTAGCGGCAGGCGGTACTTTTTTCCTGGACGAAATATCAGAAATGAGCGCTGCTACTCAGGCAAAGGTATTGCGTGTGGTTGAAGCTAAAGAATTAGAACGCCTGGGTGGCACTGAAACAATAAAAGTCGATGTTAGAATTATTTGTGCTACCAATAAAAATCTTGAAGATTCGGTAAAATTAGGAAAGTTTAGGGAAGATTTGTATTATAGAATCAGTGTCTTTCCTATTATGTTACCGCCGCTAAGAGAAAGAAAAGAAGATATCATACCACTAAGTAGACATTTCCTAAAAACGTTTTCAACTAAAATGGGAAAAGCGCCAATTTCGCTGAGTAAAGAAGTTGAAAAATTGTTTATGTTGCATAAATGGGAAGGCAACGTTAGAGAATTACAAAATGTTATTGAGCGTGCTGTAATATTATGTAAAGGGAATGTTATAACAGCTGAGCATTTACCAGTTTCAATAGTAAGGAGTTCACATATCATAGAAAAAGAAAGGCACTATTCGGCCACGGCTTCTCTTCAATTTGATATTCCACCAAATGGGCTGTCGTTGGATGCCTTAGAAAAACAATTAGTTACACAAGCGCTGGAAAAAAGTAAAAATAATAAAACAAAAGCAGCCAAATTGTTAGGATTAACGAGAGGAACTTTTCGATATAGATTGCAAAAATATGGTTTAGTTAATTAGTTGTGGCAAATATCAGCCATCTCTAATTACAACTACTATCAAATAAATATGAATTTAAATTTCTGTAATATGATTTTTTTAGCTATGTTATGGGAAATTATAGTATAGAATTTATTTTGGTACAAATTATGCTTACACTTATTAGTTTTCTAATTAGGAGTGTGTCTTTAAATTGTTCAATTTTACTAATGGTTATGAAAGGGGGTGAATAAGGTTATGAAGAAGAGTATTTTTGGAGTAGTTGGTATTTTTAGTGTGTTTGCTCTAATAACACAATCCGTTTTTGCAGCATGGGATAAACCATGTGATAAGAGACAGATTTTGGAAGCTTACTGGTGCGATGCATGTAAAGATGTTAGAGAGTTTACTGAATGTTCTGAAATAGGATATATTTGGGATTTTGCTAAACATCGCGTTGCAGGAGACAAAACACATACTGACTTACCGACCTGTTGGGCATGCCAGAAAATAGCTTATAGTTGTATAAATACCAATTGTAAGAAGTACGGTGTGTGTTTGCCTGCGCCTGGCGCTTGTGACGAATGTAATGATGATATTACAAGTAAAAAAATTTGGGCTAGGGTATTATTTAAATGTCCAAAGTGTAGTAAAGAAAACCCAGAAGCTGGTAAAGGCTTCACGACTATAAAAGGTAGGTATGCACCGCAAATTGAAAAGGCAGGTGACTGCGAAACCTGTGGTGTGCCTCTTGAAGTTATTTGCACAAAGTCGGGTACTTGTCCACACGTAGCAAAATAGTTGTATTTTACTTAGATTAGTTATTTACTTTTGCAATTAGGAGGTAAAGGAGAAGCGATGAAAGGGAAGGGAATGATAGGAGCGTTGGTGGTGGGGTTGTCGTTGGTGGTTGGAGGGGTAGCGAGTGCTGGG
>JANLHY010000325.1 GCA_024653795.1 Candidatus Brocadiaceae bacterium
CCAAAGGTATTTCTATATGAATGCCTGTGGGAATCAATTTTAGTTCACTGCGTTCAAGCAGTCCCGCTTGAACGCAGTGAAATAAAATTGATTCCCACAGGCATTCATATAGAAATACCTTTGGGATACGAAGCTCAAGTCAGGCCAAGAAGCGGACTGGCTTTAAAATACGGTGTAACACTTGTGAATACACCAGGCACAATTGATAGCGATTACCGTGGAGAGATTGGGATTATTATGTGTAATCTTGGAAAAGAACGTTTTATCGTAGAACGGGGGATGCGCATTGCCCAAATGGTAATCCAGCCGGTATTCAGGGCGGAATTGATTGAGGTTGAGCGCCTGGAGGAGACCCGTCGTGGCGCAGGCGGGTTTGGCCACACGGGACATTAAAGAAGAAAAACACATTATGCGCCTTTAGAAAAATGGTAACAGTTTAGTTTTTTGAAAAATTCCAGTAATAATGTGGTTATTATTCAATATGACTATCGGGTTAACTCAGCCAGAAAATCATTGTATAATCGAGTAGAACTAACAAATAGGCCTCCATAATAACAGAAAAACTAACATTATCGTATCATAACATGGGGCTACTTGAATTTCAAAACCTGTATTAGCATGGGCAGCAGCTCCTCTTTTGCTTATGCTGAGTTAACCCGATAGTTATATTATTCAATGTAGTGGCAATTCATGAATTGCCGCTACATATTGTCACAGAGGCATTTTCAACTATTGATGTTTTCAAGAAACTAAACTGTTACCATATATCTTATTTGGCTAATAACATCTTCAACAGATACATTTTCTAAACAAGTTTGTGAAAAACAATTCCTTCTCGTATCTGGAGGACACGGACTGCATGGAGATTTCCTATAAAAGATTTTTACCCGCTCTCCACGGGGACCCCACATGCTTGGGTCAGTAGGCCCAAATATAGATATTGTAGGAGTACCTCCGGCAGCAGCCAAATGGGTAATACCAGAATCATTCCCTACAAAGAGATTGCATCGCTTTATTATAGCGGCCAAAATAGGCAAAGGAAGATGGTCAACAAGGATAAATTTGTCTCTTACTTTTACTCTTAACGCTTCAACAATCTCGGTATCAGCCGGTCCTGAAATGAGGAGGATTTGTGTATCCATCTCCTCTTTGAGCCACAATATTAGTTCAGCATAACGATCCATAGGCCAGCATTTTTGCCTACTTCCACTCCCTGGATGAACGGCAACCAATATTTTTTTAGAATCAACAATGCTGCCCTTTAAAAAACTCTCACCGAAAAGTACATCCTCATCTTTTAAGAATATTTTAGGAATTCTATTAGAATGAGTTACGCCTAGCAAATCCAGACATCTTAAGAAATGATCAATTATATGGATATATTTATTTTCATGAGGAAGTGGTTCATAATGAATAACATTTTTTACACCCGCCACCCTAAGATTTCTAACCATTATTTGTTCATTGTCTGAAACAAAGGAAATAATCAAATCCACGTTGCTAAACTTGTGTATTAAAGACGCAGGTACGCTGGAATTTCTCATGAAGAGATGAGCGATATCCGCCTGATCAAATCGACTGATCGTATCAGCATAAAAACGCCCTTTTACTATTTCCAGAAAGGACGAATAGCCCATAATTTCGATTTTGGCATTTTCGAAATGATTGCGAACAGCTTCAATGGCGGGCAATGTAACTACCACATCGCCAAGGGCGCCGGGTCGGATAATTAGAATATTTTGTACTGAAGATTTGGAATTGATGGTTTTACAATTAAAATATTTTTCTTCCAAAATACTATTAGTTTATTCGCCTTGTAATAAAAATGCGATGTGAATTATACACCTTCTTTCTTCTTTTTTATCATTTCGGTAACCTGATCAAAGAATTTAGGATTCCCGTCTGCAGCAGCCCTCTTTTTCGCCTCTTCCTGAATCTTCTTCACATCAAAAATATGCCCCATACATTCTTCTGCTGATTTACACCATTCAATACAGGTAGGGACTTTATCCTTAAAAATTTCAGTGCCGCATTTATGGCAATCGGCCTTCTCTTCGTCACTCCACATCTCTATAGTAGCGCCGCAATTATGACACTTACGCTCAATCGGTACGGGAGTTGTATTCCGAATACTGCCAGGGCATCTTACCTTACCCATTCTATAATCTCCTTAAATTATTTTAAAGATATCTGCTTTGAAATTATAAACAAAATTTTAAGTTAAATAGTTTCTCAGGTCAAGAATTTTATAGAAACAAACCGTTTTACAAGTTGACAATGATTTCTTACTTTTATATCATCATGCCGTTTCCAATAACAAATGTTCGCTGCTATTCAGTATTACTGTGTATAAATTCTCTTTTTGAGAAATTTTATTCATCTTCTCTTCATCCCCTCCTTGCGAAGGAGGGGAAATGGGGTGGTTAATTTTGGTTATGGAAAAAACATTAACACGTGAAGAAATGCGGGAATTGGACAGAAAGGCTATGGAGGAATACAAAATTCCTGGGATTATCCTCATGGAAAATGCCGGAAAGAATGTGGCTGAAGAAATTCTGAAAATGCTAGACGAGCCTCAACAAACAAAAGTGGGTATTTTGTGCGGGAAAGGGAATAACGGCGGCGATGGGTTTGTCGTAGCACGGCACCTTCACAACCACAGCATTTCAGTTGATGTTTTTCTTGTTGCAAGGGTTTCTGACATCTTGAAGGATGGAGATGCTGGCACAAATTTACAAATACTCCTCAATATGAAAATACCCGTGAAAGAGATTCTTAATATTCCCGGTGTAAACAGCATTTTAAAGGAATTGAACAATTATAATATCCTGGTAGACGCCCTGTTTGGAACGGGGTTGTCGGGGGCTATCCGCGAACCATTTAAAACACTTATTAGCGGAGTTAACAACCTGAATAAACCTATTGTATCCGTGGATATACCTTCAGGACTTGATTGCAACACAGGTAGAGTATTGGGTACTGCAATTAAGGCCACAAAAACTGTAACATTTGCCGCCGCCAAAAAAGGTTTTTATTTGGGTGAAGGTCCGAGTTGTACAGGTATAGTGATAGTGTCGGGTATCAGTATCCCTAGAGAACTGATTCCTTAATCAAATAAGATTTTTAGTAACAATTTAGCTCTTTGAAAAACCCGTACATTTACATTTAATCTACACAAAACAGAATACGTAGCGCGGGTGGTTTATCCCCCGCACAATGCCGACC
>JANLHY010000337.1 GCA_024653795.1 Candidatus Brocadiaceae bacterium
TGTACTTTTATTGGAGTTGATAAAGGTTCTATCAAAGCTGCATTAGCTTCTTTTGGTGGGGCAAATAGACGATTTCAAATTATTGGAGTGAAAAACAATATTACGGTAATTGATGATTACGCCCACCACCCAACAGAGATATGTGTGACGTTAAGAGCAGCCAGAGAGCTATATCCTGGAAAAAAGATATGGTGCGTGTTTCAACCTCATCAGTATAGCAGAACACGCCATTTATTAATGGGTTTTGCAAAATCCTTCCAAGATGCGAATAAAGTACTTTTTGCAGATATCTATGCAGCACGTGACACTGACTATGAAAAAGCTACAATGAATTCTATGAGGTTGTGTGAAGAAACTCGTAATGCAGGTGTAGACGTCCAATATATTCCACAATTGTGCGATATTGTCAAGGTACTTTCATTAAATGTAAAACCAGACGATGTTGTCATAACTATGGGCGCTGGTGATGTGTGGAAAGTCGCTTATGATTTATTTGCAAAATTAGAATAATGGGTTAAGATTAATCCTTAATAAAGTTGCTTTTTAAATATCAGGAGAATATTAAATGAAGCCAAAAAATGTTGTTGTACTGATGGGAGGCATATCTCCTGAGCGTGAAATTTCTTTACGTTCTGGCAATGCAGTAGCAAGGGCATTAAAGGCCGCTGGATTTAACGTTGCTTGCATTGATGTGAAAGACGAAAAGATAGAAGAACTCGACCAGATGGACATCGATGTTGCATTTATTGCCTTACATGGGTATTTTGGCGAAGATGGGGGTGTACAACAGCTTTTGGAATCAAAAGGTATTCCATATACTGGCTCAGGTATAAATGCCAGCAGGCTTGCAATGGATAAATTAGCAACAAAAAAATGTTTTATTGAGGCAGGCATTAAAACGCCAGAGTACATTACAGTGACAGAATTTCAAGAGTTACAGGAGATACAGCGCGAAATAAGCAAACTAGGATTACCGGTAGTTTTAAAACCTATGAGGAATGGTTCTAGCATAGGCATATCTATCATTAAAAATATTAAAGATCTTCAAATTGGTTTAGAAAAGGCTTTTGAATTTGGATATGAATTACTTGTTGAAAAGTACATTAAGGGCAGAGAGTTGACCGTTGGAATATTGGATGACAAGGCGCTGCCCATTATTGAGATCAAACCGGCGGTGGAATTTTATAATTACGAAGCGAAATATAAGGATGATAGAACAAAATATCTTATTGTAGAAAAAACCTTAAGCGAACAGAGAAACACGGTTGGTGATTCTTCACGCACTATTGGCTTTCTTTCGCCTGCTGCGTATAATAATGCACAGGAGATTGCAGTCAACGCACAAAAAGTCCTTGGCTGTAAGGGATTTTCAAGAGTAGATATGTTGCTGAACGATAGAGATAATTTGTATTTATTGGAAATAAATACCATCCCCGGTTTTACAGAAAAAAGCTTGCTGCCAAAGGCGGCAAAGGCAGCAGGAATGCCCTTCCCTTCATTATGTGAAAAAATTGTTGATCTTGCATTTCAGAATATTCTTGTTAGTGTAAATGAACCAATACAAAATTAAGGATATTATCAATAGCACATTTAACTATAAGCTTTTTTTAGACAACCTTTCCTCTAAAACAAGTTCAATAAAAAAAGTTCTATACCCCTTTTTGCTCCAATTTGTTTTCTTTGCATGCATAATAATTTTTGGAATATGGGGTATTAATAAGACATGGCACTCATTAACAGATCTAAATATATTTAAAGTCAGTCCTTCTACCTTCTCCTTTCACACACCATCTTGGGTAACCGCCCGTTTTTCAGACGACATAAAACACGTAGCAGCCCTGAACGAACAGTACGGTATGTATGAAAACGATTTGACTCAAAGAATCGCAAACGTTTATGGAGGGGTTGTTTTGATTAAAAAGGTAGATTCAATTAAAAAGACATTCCCCAATAGACTAAATATCAAGCTTGTATTGCGCAAACCGGCGGCTATCGTTAGAAGTGGAAATAATACCTATCTTGTGGACGATGAATGTGTTTTATTACCGAAAGAATATTACACATTACCAAATGCTGAATATGATACACCCTGCATCCAAAGTAATAAATTGGCAAAACTACCTTTATGTGGACGTGAATGGAATGATAAGGGAATTAAGGCAGGGGTAGATGTGGTGAAATTTCTCAGGACAAATAATATTCATAACATTTTTAAGATTCTAACGGTAGATGTATCGAATGTGTGTAAAAGGAGGTTTACTGGTAAAAGTGATATCGTTTTTTGGACAGAGAACAATACTCAGATACGGTGGGGATGCCCTTCCCTGTGTAACGAACCTAACGAACTCTCCAATGAAGAGAAGCTGCAAAACCTCCTGAGTATTGCAAAAACTGAAGGAACTGACCTAAAGCAAATGGAGTATGTTGACGTCCGTTGGAAAAAACCTTCTGGAAAACCATGGGCAAAGGTTAATAAGATAACAGAAGAACGTTAAAAATATTTGACTTTTTATGGTGTAATGTTAAAATTAGCAAGTAGTTTTGGTTAAATCAGATACGAACAATTCTATGAAATGCGGAAGTGGCGGAATCGGCAGACGCGCTAGTTTGAGGGGCTAGTCCCGCTGATACCGGGGTGGGGGTTCAA
>JANLHY010000366.1 GCA_024653795.1 Candidatus Brocadiaceae bacterium
AGTTGCGGTAGCGCCCGTAAATGAGCCCTTTTCATATCCAAACAATTCTGCCTCAAGAAGACTCTCTGTCAGGGCGGCACAATTGATATCTACAAAACGTCCATTCTTTCGCGAACTCAAACGATGAATAGCCCAGGCTACAAGCTCCTTTCCTGTACCAGTTTCGCCTTGTATTAATACCGTAGTCGAAGGACTCTTTGCCACCTGTTTAATAAGACTATAAATTTCTTTCATCGGTTGACTATTCCCAATAATTATTCCATTTGGCTCATCGGTAAAAGTCCACTGCTGCGCCCTTAATTCCAACACTTCACGCCTTAATGCCTGGGTACTCAGCGCCTTTTCAATAACCAGCTTTAAATGCGCTACCTTAAACGGTTTTTCCAAATAGTCATAGGCGCCCATTTTCATCGCCTCTACAGCAGAATCAATACTTCCATATCCTGTCATAACTACCATTAAAACATTGGGGTCTTTTACTTTTACTTTCTCAAGAAGCGCCATACCACCCATCGTGGGTAGTCGTAAATCCAACAGTATCAAATCAGGCAAGAGTTCATTTATCTTCTCCAATGCCTGCTCACAAGTTTCTGCAACATAAACCTCATATCCCTGCCCCTCTAAAAATTCTTTTATTGAAAACCGAATCGTTTCTTCATCATCTACAATAAGAATTACTCCTTTTGATATCATTTACTACCCCCCTTTTCCGTAGTAAAAATCATATGGTATTTTCAAAAATGTTGGATTTTTAAACAAACAGCCAAAAAGATTACCATAGTATGTTTAATAATTCAACATTTTATTATTAGATTTAAATACTTTATCTGCGGTTTCTCTTCACAAACTTGTCCTCGTAAAAACGGGGATGAGTCAAGTTTTAGATGTTGGATGGTTAAATGGCTAGATGGTTGTATGGTTATTAACCATTCAGCCATGTAGCCTTTAACCATTTATTCATAAAGTATTAAATTAGGCTGCCTGCGGCAGCGACTTTTAAGCTCCCCTCTAGAAAGAGGGGCTGGGGGTGTGTTATGGCAAACTTACACACCCCTTTATCCCCTCTTTTTAGAGGGGAATCATAAAAGTTTGAAATTCCTGAACGTCAAGATACACGCAAACAATATACCAGCTCAATTATTTACCAATAATACCTTCATTTGCCTGTAACTGCTTAATCTTCTCTTTTACTCTCGAACTTTCTGCCGCATTCTTTGTATACTTCAAACAAGCCTGATATTGCTCAAGAGCATTTAACATATCACCTTTAGCCTCGTACACTGAGGCCAGATTGAATCTCGCTTCATAATCTGCCGGATTCATATTCAATGCTTGTTTAAAGGCATCGATGGATGCTTCTGTCTCATCCTCTAATTTATATAATATCCCTAATTGCTTAAAGTACTTTGTATGATTCATGGGATATACACGGACCGCTCGCCTGTAAATTTCAATTGCACGATCCAACTTCCCCATTACAACATAAACATTTGCCAGTTCGTAAAAAGGGTCTATGCCTAAAGAGGATAGATACCTCATATCTTCCTCATTATCGGCATTGAACAAATTTAATATCTCTTCGCCCTCTTCAATCAAGCCTTCCCTCATTTCCGGATGCCCTAAATAATTTGAAAATAATGCGCAGTGGATTGCAAATACACCCGGCATCTCGGAAGAAAGTCTCTTTAATCTATCCGATGTTTCTTCATAGGTCAATTTCCCCTCGTGATAACTACTTTGTATATAATCCACCTCTTTCTGTACATTCACGCCTTTACAAACGTTAACTACTTGCTGTGAAAGTTGCTCCAACATCTCAGAAATTTTCTCCTTCGATTCACATTCGCCTACCAGTGCGCTCACCGTCTCCTTTAGTCTTACATTAACAACTTCTATATCTGCCCTAAAGTTATCCCCAAACTGGTTAAGAGCGCCTTTAACGGCAAAATCTGCCTTCAGCCTTTCCGAGACATGAACAATCATTTTCAGATCAACACCTGCAAACAAATCAACAATGCTTGCTTTAGGCACCGATGTTTTAACATCCACGTTATCAATTTTGAAAAAGTTGCTGAGTACGGCATCTCTCATAAACTCAAAGGTTTTTTCTTGTTCTACAATCGTAAAATATCCAGATCGAATCAGTTCACTTCGTATGACGTCTTCGATTCCTTTCATGGGAGTATCCCCGTTCGGAGTCGAGGACAAGTTTGAATCAAGGTTGTTTTTAAAGGGAAAAATAACAACCTTTGACTTTATATCCTTTCCATAGCCGACACTGCCAACAACAATCGGAAAGATAATCAATGCCGCCAATAATTTTTGATATAATTTAAAATTAAAAATATTTATTCGCAATTTATCTCCACAAATGAGTCAAGTTTTTAAGAATAACCGTGGTGAAATAGTAATTACTCAAAATTATGTTGAATAGCTCGAACTTGGAGAAGATGCTATAAGACCCACCCCTGTCCCCTCCCAAGAGGGGAATAAAGAAGTCCCCTCTTGGGAGGGGACTTCGTCGTGAGCTCAGTCGAACGATTTAGGGGTGGGTAAGTTGGTAATTCGTGAGATATTCACTGAGATTTCATGACCCTTGTCCTCGTGAAAACGGGGAAAGGGACCCACCTCATAAGCACTAAGTTAAAATTACGGATTAATTTAACCGTGTAATGAATAACGAATATCGAACAAGGAATTTCGAATTATGAAGTTTTCTTATTCTCCTTTTGTTTCGCGGTTTTTACGCTTGTTACAAAAACGGCAAAATCTATTAAGCGTTCTTCAAGATCAAATATTCTCTTATCCTTCGACATTCATTATTCCTTGTTCGATATTCGATATTGGAATCCTCATAAAAAGCAATAGCGCTATCCCAACCTGATAAAAAAATATCAAAAACAACTTAGCGCTTATGGGGCTGCGCGCTACGTTTTTAACGGCGGGCAGGGGGAAAGCCCCCTGCACCCCCTAAATAATCAAATAACTCAAATCACCAAATCACTGACCATCATGCCCATGTCCACCTCGCACACACCAGACGTAGTTGCCGACTAACTTATTGAAGTTGAGCGCATCGCCATTGAGGAAGTGCACGTACCACGCGTTACTGGTATTGCCGGCAAAGGTAGAAGCCGACCAATACTGGAGCGACTGCACATTGGTAAAGGGATGACCGCTGGGGAGTGCAGGATTATTTTGCGTTGGATCTACCAGGCTTGCCAATTCCTCAACCGTAGGGAGCCGCCATCCTTTACGATTACCCACATTTTTAGCATAGGCATAGGCAATAGCACTAGTCCAAGTTCTCGTTGTTGTATCAGGGGATTTTTCCCACACAAGCCCCGTCTCCTTATCAAGCACGGCTGCATTGTCCAGTACCAGTTGAAATCGCTCAGATGCAGGCAGTTTCTGGTACCACGCGGGTGGGACGAACCCCTTCTTGGCGGCAAAGGCAAGCTCATTGAACCCCATAAGTCCTATAAATGCTACCAGTGATAACCCTAATATTTTATACTTATTCATCTTCTCTTCCTCCTTTTGTCTTAGATTTTTCAGATTATAAAGCCGACCACAAGGGATCGGCGCTACTTTAT
>JANLHY010000376.1 GCA_024653795.1 Candidatus Brocadiaceae bacterium
GTGGCTCCTTTCTTTTAATATAGCTATATTTTGTTCTGTGGATTATCCCACAGAGGGAGCCACTTTTTCAATTTCAACTAAAAATAGTATATCATCCGAAGCGTCTTTCTAAAAATTTTTAGAACTATACAGAATGGAATATAAATTGTCAAAATATTTCTACTCTCTATATTCGTAACAGTTTAGTTTTTTGAAAAATTCCAGCAATAATGTGGTTATTATGCAATGTAGCGGCAATTCATGAATTGCCGCTACATATTGTCACAGAGGCATTTCCAACTATTGATATTTTCAAAAAACTAAACTGTTACCTATATTCATTCTTGACAAGTCTAACAATTCATTCTAGAATCAAAAAGCTCATATAGCTATATTTGTATCTTACAAAAAATATTTTGACATTTCCCCGTTTTCACGAGGACAAGTTTAGCAAAATAATGTAGCGCCGATCCCTTCCCCGATCGTAGTCGAGGACAAGTGTGGTCGGCATGAGCTTGCCCCGTACTTGATACGGGGGCGGGGGATAAACCACCCGCGCTACGGATTCTGGCTCGTCCAGGTTAGGTAATGGGAGAAGCATGTTGGCCGCATTAGGTAGGCATATTATTTTGGAAATGTGGGGATGTTGTAAAGATACTATTGACAATGTTGAAGTTGTAAGGGAAATTCTTGTCAAAGCAACAGAGGCTGTTAAGGCAACCCTGGTGGATGTGGTATGTCATAGATTCAGTCCCTATGGTGTAACCGGTGTGGCCATTTTAGCCGAATCGCATATTGCCGTTCACACGTGGCCTGAACATGGATATGCAGCGGCAGACATCTTCATCTGTGGCAGCGCCATCAACCCACGGGATGCCGCTTCTTATATGACAGAGGCATTCTATGCAAAAGAAACTTCATTTTTGGAACTCAAAAGAGGGGATTTTGTATCAAGAACCCCTCAGATGGCGGGCCGGTAGAGATAAATCTATTATATAGGAATTTTCATTTTATTTATGCGGGTTTTAGGGTGGCGTGGACTGTCTTCCAATCTACAACATTGCAAAAAGCTGCGGGGGTGCAGGGGGTGGTTGTCCCATAAGCGCTAAGTTGTTTTTGATATTTTTTACAAGGAGTCCAATATCGAATATCGCCTCCCCCTGTCCCCCTCCAAGAGGGGGACAGGGGGAGGATGAA
>JANLHY010000421.1 GCA_024653795.1 Candidatus Brocadiaceae bacterium
ACCATAAGTTTTGAACGGGGCTGTAGATTTTGAGTTAGTACCAAATTATGAAAATTGCAAAATGTTTAGGTTCAATCGAAGACGATTGAACCAGCAAAACCAGCAAAAAAAGAGGGGTGTGTTAAAGAAATAGTAGATAGCAGATTGCAACTGATACTATTCACTGTCCACTTTACACCCCCCCAGCGCCTATGGTAGGTCAGGCATCCTCGCCTGACATTATGATGACAAGCGGGGACGCTTGTCCTACCAATGAGGGGAGCTTAAAAGTCGCTGCCTTTGGCAGTCTATTTTAAGGAATCTAGCTTCTTTTCCCGAAGCAGTATTCTTCTTACCCCAATGGGTGTCAACTCCATATTGTATAAAACGATTAATGAGTTCCTGTGTGATTAAAGGACATTCAATTCCAGCGCCGCTCAACAAGTGTTTGGTGTTTGTGGAATCAAAATAAGGTTCTCCAAACAAATATGGTTGAAAGGCTTCCGTACCCCGTAAAAAGAGCTTTTCAAACACGGTATATTGTTGTGCCTGGAGTTCATAGAAAGGAAGTATTCTTATACGATTACCCGTAGCGTCCGCCATCCATTCCGCAAGTTCGCCAAGTGTAGGAGGAGATGGGTTTACTATGTGAAATATTTTATTTATGCTTTCAGCACGTCTTGATATGGCAATAATTGTTTGTGCGGCATAATCTACAGGTATTAAGTTTATGGTACCGTACTTATCTCCGGGAATTCTTAAATACGAAGATTGATGTATGCGTTTTGGGCTAATTGAGAAGTCATTCTCATGAGACTTTTGTGTTTTGTAATTTTTGAGGTAGTAAAGTCCCTTTCCAAACATATAAATGTTATCGTAATTTTTTGTATAACCAGTCCTGGAATTGCCCACAATAATGCTTGGCCGATAAACCGTTGTTGGAACATCATATTGCCGGACAATTTGGTTCAAAAGTTTCTCTGTATCAAATTTCGATTTTTCATAGTCGTTATTGAATGGCTGTCCTTTATCCAATTCGTCTTCATAAACTACATCGCGCCTCTTTCCTGCAACATATGCGGTACTGATATAGTGCAATCGTTTAATTTTTTCTGTATAACAGAACTGGACAACGTTTTCCGTTCCCGACACATTTGTTTGAGTAAGGGTATTGTGTACATCGTTAAATTTTGTGGCCGCAGCGCAATGAAATACTTCGTCAATAGTTTCTGCCAGTCTTACGTACTCTCTTGTATCGAGACCTAAATACTTTTTTGAAACATCCCCTTCAATAATTTCGATACGGCCCACTCGAGTTCTATCTGCAAATAGTGATGGGTAGCATAGTGGGAAGATTTCAGAAACTCTTTCCTTTGCTTGTAAACTATGCGTTTTTCTAACGAGGAGTTTTAAGCGAAAACCTGCCTCAAACAGTTCCCTGGTGATGCAACTTCCTAAAAATCCCGTTGCACCTGTTATGAGTATCGTTTTCTGTCTCATTCTTTCTTTTCGAGTATACAACTCCATGAATTAAGGGAGTGTGTTTTTCTCTTCAAGGCAAAGCCCGAAGGGCTGACAGAGTATAGCCCAGGGCGACAGCCCTGGGATAAGGATTTAATAATATTTTTAGCCCTGAAAGGGCGATACATTATCTTAATTCTATGACATTGCCCTTGATGGGAGGGACAAAGGGAGGGTGTGTAGCTTTTTCTTTCACCCCCACCTAGCCTCCCCCATCAAGGGGGAGGAACAATAGTTTGAAATTCCTGAACATTGAAGTAGCTCCGAATTATGTGTTGAACAAACAACCGGAAAAACTAAGCAATCAATAAGAGCAAGAGCAATGATAGTACCAAATATTTTTTATAGGAAAGATGTATGCTGTAAGTACCTGGATATGGTATGGTTCGGGGGAAATAAAATTTTATTTCGCCTGCTGTAAGACCGTCCCTGAATATAAAATCATGTAATTCTTACAATGATGATTGTAATTTTTACAAAATTAGTAACAATTTAGTTTTTTGAAAAATCTCAATAAAAATAACGCTTTGCTTGTTAGTGCAATTGGGAAATGAAAGGAGGCAGGGAAATCGTAATAGTTCACCGGAGGAAAAAGATTTGACAAGATAACAGGATTAACAAGATTATTATTTTAATATTTTTATCCTGTATATCCTGTCTAAAATCAGGTTTTGGGGAAAGCA
>JANLHY010000427.1 GCA_024653795.1 Candidatus Brocadiaceae bacterium
TGCATATCCAGCGCCTCGGCAGTGCGACTGATATTCCCGGAAAATTCTTCCAGTTTCTTTTTTATAAAATCACGTTCAAAATTTTCTATAAGTAGCTTCTTTGCATCACGGAATGAAAGATTGTAGTCAACGTTTTTTAATGTCATCGCATTATTCTCCGGGTGTTTTATCTCTTCCGGCAGGTCTGTTGTATCAAGAATTTCGTTATTGGCAAGTACTAAGGCGCTCTCAATAACGTTTTTGAGTTGTCGGACGTTGCCTGGCCAATTATACGAGATTAAAACCTTCATTGCATCGCTGGAGATTGATGCGATATGTTTTTGATGTTTTTCAGAGAAGTATTGGATAAAACGATTCACTAATAAGGGGATATCTTCTTTCCGATGTCTCAGGGGAGGTATCTTTATATTTACCACCTTGATTCTGTAGTACAAGTCCTCTCGAAAACGACCTTCCTCAATTTCTTCTTCGAGGTCACGGTGGGTGGCGCTGATAATCCGTACGTCTACTGCAAGGGTTTCGGCGCCGCCCAGACGTTCAAATTTTTGTTCCTGCAGTACTCGTAAAAGTTTTGATTGTGTGCTGATGCTCATATCCCCGATTTCATCAAGGAATATCGTCCCCTTATTGGCCAACTCGAACTTACCTGAGCGTCTTTCTGCAGCGCCCGTGAAAGCGCCCTTTTCATGTCCAAAAAGTTCGCTTTCAATCAACGTCTCCGGTACAGCAGCACAGTTCATGATTATTAGTGGTTCGTTCCTGCGTTTGCTGCGTTTATGGATTTCCCTGGCCACTAGCTCCTTACCGCTGCCGCTTTCACCCTCGATGAGTACCGTAACATCTGTTGAACCGACTTTTCCGATCCTGTCAAAGACCTCTTTTATCGTCTCGCTTTGGCCGATGATCTCACCCAAACCTTCCAGACGTCCAATTTCTAGCCGAAGACGGGCATTTTCTTCCTGGAGGGATATTTTTTCAAAGGCATTTTTAGCAATTATCCGAAGCTCGTCTATTTCATATGGCTTTGCAACATAATCGTAAGCCCCCTTTTTCATAGCTTCGACGGCAATCTTCTCGGAGCCGTATGCAGTGACAATGACCACAAGGGGTGGATCTTTCATCGCATTGATCATCTCCATGGTTTTCATACCATCGAGCTGGGGCATGTTGATATCTAAAAATACTAACGCAGGATGCTGTGTCTTTAAGATTTGAATTGCATCGGTGCCATCTTTTGCCTCGTATACCAGGTAATTATCCTTTTCGAGCAGCTTCTTCATCCCGTAACGGGCAGCTTTTTCATCATCTACGATTAGTATTGACGGTTTAGGCATATTTAAATTGTTGATTTAAGATTTACGATTTTTTAATCCTTCGACTGATCACTCACGACGAGGTCTGAACTCATAATTCGTAGATTTTGTCAGAATATTTTCAGTGAAAAATCCTAGCCCAAATGAGCCGGAATCCGTAGCGCGGGTGGTTTATCCCCCGCCCAATGCCGACCACACCTGTCCTCGACTACGATCGGGGAAGGGATCGGCGCTACATTTTTGCTAAAAATATCAAAAACCTTGCCCAAAATAAAAATTTCTAAACTTTTCAAGTTTTACAGACAACTATTTTCGTAACAGTTTAGTTTTTTTGAAAACATCCATAGTTGAAAATGCCTTTATGACGCTAGGCAGTGGCAATTCATGAATTGCCACTACATTTAATAATTTACGTTTATCTATGTCCAGTAAAAAAATAATTATCGGGTTTACCGCCAATTTTCGTATTCCCTGACGATCTGCAAAAATTATCTGATGAAATTACCGGCACACGCCTTACCGTTCCCAGTCCTTCCAATTCTCCACGAGACGACAAATATCCCGTCTCCCGCAGGAACACCTCTATAGCTACCCCGTAAGCGCTGAGAAACTTCATCACAATTTCAAAAGACGGGACACTTCTGCCGTCTTCTATATCCCATATGTGCGTATGGGAAACACCGGATAGCTTCGATGCCTCCCTGAGAGACAACCCCAATCCCTCTCTTTTTTCTTTCAAGAACGGTTTGAGCAGAAGTACGGTTTTTTTCGTCCTATCGTTGGAGAGGTTGTCCGGAATTATTTGACCTGCGGCGATCTGAAGAATGGTTTTGCCAGCCCTTGACACTGTCTTACGCAAAAGGGATCAATTTATCTTTCGGGAAGGTGTCAATCAACCAGTTAATAGTTTTTGATCGAGTACGACCATTCTTCAAGCCACGTTCCCTTTTGCGTGCCTCAACCGCCGTTGGGTACGTCTCATAATATACCAACTCAACAGGAAGACGGGGTTTCGTGGATCAAACTTTGCCTTGACGGTGTAATACCAAACGGCCGCTGAGGTCGCCGGTATACCCGTAATAGTATCGTCCATCAGAACACTTAAGAATATATACATAATAAAGCATGGATAATCTTGTACCACAGACGAAAGTGAGTGTCAATGGCCAGGGTGCGGTGTACAGATTGCAGCGCTGAGTATCTGCTTGCCCTTGACACTATCGAGTCAAGGGCTTGCCTTTAGTTGCAAAGGCAGGTGGTTTTGCCCTTCATGCCATGCGAAAAAGGTTGTT
>JANLHY010000429.1 GCA_024653795.1 Candidatus Brocadiaceae bacterium
TGGTTCCGCATCCTGGCTGACCTGCGTGACCGTGGCCTGACGCACTGCGATGTAGCCCGCGAAATAGACGTACCACGTACCAGGGTGCGGGATTGGTACGCAAAGGGCGTTTCCCCGCGCTTTGACGATGGCGCATTACTGGTGATGCTCTGGCTTAATAAGTGTAAGGATTTTAACGGGGGGATCAACTATCTCGCAATCCAAAGTAGTTCAACTGCCGAACAACTGGCAGCCGCGTGCCTATCAATCCGGTTTGTGGAACTACCTCGAACGGGGCGGGAAACACGCTGAAGTTGTTTGGCATCGTAGATCCGGAAAAGACGAGGTAGCGCTCCACCGTACCGCAGTTGCTGCCTTCGAGCGCGTTGCCTGCTACTGGTACATGCTTCCCGAGTACAAGCAGGCGCGCAAGGCGATATGGGACGCAATCAACCCGCATTCAGGCAAGAAGCGCATAGACGAGGTATTCCCGCATGAGATAAGAAAATCTACTCGCGGGCAGGAAATGATGATTGAATTCATCAACGGCTCATCGTTTCAGGTGGTAGGCTCGGATGATCCGAACAGCCTGGTCGGTGCGCCCCCGGCTGGGATTGTATATTCAGAATGGGCACTGAGTAACCCGGCAACGCGGGCATATCTCAGGCCGATTCTGGCAGAGAACAACGGCTGGCAGATATTCAACACCACATCACGGGGCAGAAACCATGCTCACCGGACGTTGTTGGCAGCACAGGCAGACCCAAACGCATTCGCCCAGGTGCTTACGGCCCAGCAAACGGATGTATTCACGCCGGAACAACTTGAGATAGAGCGTTTAGCTTACATTGCCGACTTTGGAGAGGAATATGGCATATCCAAGTTTGAGCAAGAGTACCTTTGCTCATTCGATGCTGCTAACCTCGGCTCTATCCTCGCTAGGTCTATCGGCAAACTGGAGCAGGCTGGACGCATTGGGCCGCACGTTGAGTTTGATAGGGGTGGCGCACCCATCGAGATCAGCGCAGACATCGGGCGCAGGGATACCGCTACTTGGTGGTTCTGGCAGCCGTCTATTGGCGGCTACTCGCTCGTGGACTATGATGGCGGCTGGGGATTGGATGCAAATGAGTGGTGCGACCGCCTGGAAGCCAAGCTGCAAGGCTACAAGCTCGGCAAGATATGGCTGCCGCATGACGCAAGGGCTAAGACCTTCGCAGCCAAGAATTCGGCCCTTGAGATATTCGTCAATCGGTTCGGCCCGAAGTACGTGGACATTACGCCGGATTCGAGCATATCGGATCGTGTCAATGCGGCCAGGGTGATGGTTGGCCGGTGCGAATTCTCGGACAAGTGCGATAAGGGGCTGGATGGACTGAGGGCGTGGAGTTATGAGTACAATGACGAGAATAAGAGTTTCAGCCAAGTGCCAAAGCATGATTGGGCTTC
>JANLHY010000430.1 GCA_024653795.1 Candidatus Brocadiaceae bacterium
GGACAAAAGCCTTGAATTGTGCAAGATGAGGGCGAACACAAGGTTCTCCCCTACACGTATGTTATAAATAAAATAGTCGCCAAAGGCAGCTTAATTTAATGTTAAGCAAATTCAATTTATACCGTAGCGCGGGGGTTCATCCCCCGCTTGGGGCCGACCACGGGAGTCGGCGCTACAGAAAGACACGTAATAGGAGAATTGTCATTTTAAAAACCTTTTTAAGAAATGGAGGCAAAAAATGAGGTGGACTGTTAGTAAAAAAATTGTCGTGGTGGGATTAATCCCAACCCTTGCTGCAATCTTCTTTCTCTATATGGTTCTTATAGATAAGATTCGCGTCAAGGCTGATGTGGATGAGGTGAAAGAACTCTGCCAGTACGTTATTCAAGCAAGTAAACTTGTGCATGAATTGCAGAAGGAGCGCGGCGCATCTGCGGTTTATCTGGGAAGCGGCGGCAGTAAGATGAAGAATGAGCTAGAAGACGGCAAGCGAAATACCGACAAGGCGTTGACAACCTTCCAGACATATCTGGTATCCTTTGATGCGAAACGACACGGCGCAGAGTTTGATTCAAAGTTCAGCGCTGCGGTAAACCAGCTCAATGATTTACAGGGCAAAAGGAGCGCGGTAGTGTCGCTCACATTATCAAAAGAAGAGGCGGTACGGTACTACACAACCACAGTTAATAGTTTTATTCAATCCTTCGAGAACATTGCATTACAGGCAAATCATCCGCAGATATCCGTCCCTGTCTCGGCTTATGTGAACTTTATATCGGCAAAGGAACTGGCTGGTATCGAAAGGGCAATCATGAGCGGTATCGCAGCCGCGAATAAACCTCTTGGCGCTGGCGGGTTGACGCAATGGATGACGGCTTGGAAAGGGCAGGAACGGCTTCTTCATAACGTTGAATACCTTGCTTCAAAGGAGTTGTCGTCGTTCTACAAATCAAATCTTACGGGACAAGTGGCAGATAAGGTTTCAAACATAAGGAACTTGTTGGTGGAAAAGGCCGGCGAGGGTAATTTCGGAATTACCGGAGACGAGGTATTTGATGCGGCTACACAGAGGATCGATGTCCTTAAAAATATTGAAGAATTTCAGGCAAACGAGATTCAACATATTTCCGGCGTCATATCATCCGATGCAACACAAGCTGTTATCCTTTATTCAATCATTGGTGGAGCGTCGATTGCGCTGGTATGTACCTTGATTTTCTTCATCGTGCGGGCCATCACAAAACCCCTCAACAAGATGATCAGTCTGGCGGATGATTTTTCGAAGGGCGCTATAGACAGGGAAGTAGACGTCCACCAGAAAGATGAAATTGGAGCTTTGGCAGACGCCTTCCGGAATATGCAGGTGACCATGAAGGGTATTATCAAGGAGTTGGGTGGTTTGATCCAGGCAGTCAATGAAGGAATGCTCGATGCGCGGAGCGATAAGTCTGAGTATACAGGCAGTTGGGGTGAATTGTTGCGTGGGATAAACGGTCTTGTCGAGGCATTTGTATCGCCCATAAATGTGACCTCTGATTACGTGAATAGGATAGCAAAGGGTGATATTCCCGAAAAGATTGCCAAAGAATATAAAGGCGATTTTAACAAGATCAAGACAGACCTTAATATGCTTATCGATGCGATGAATGATGTGACGCATCTTTCTGAAAAAATGGCGGTAGGAGACCTTACCATAGAGGTCAGGGAACGTTCACCCCAGGATAAGCTCATGCAGGCGCTTGGTTCAATGGTAAATAAGTTAAACGAAGTGGTAACGAATGTGCAGACTGTTTCTGACGGCGTTTCCTCAGGTAGTCAGGAACTAAGTTCAAGCGCCGAACAGTTATCCCAGGGTGCGACTGAACAGGCGTCGTCAGTCGAAGAGGTGTCTTCGTCAATGGAAGAGATGACCTCTACGATCAGGCAAAATGCTGATAATGCTCAGCAGACGGAGAAGATTGCAAAGAAATCTGCAGAGGACGCAAAAGAAGGCGGCGATGCAGTTGAGAAAACAGTAAGCGCCATGAAGGAGATTGCAGGTAAGATTTCGATTATCGAGGAAATCGCCAGACAGACGAATCTCCTCGCGCTGAATGCGGCTATCGAGGCAGCACGGGCTGGCGAGCATGGGAAGGGGTTCGCCGTGGTCGCCGCCGAGGTGCGGAAACTCGCCGAACGGAGTCAGACCGCAGCAGGCCAGATTTCTCATCTCTCCTCATCCAGCGTGGAGGTAGCGGAGAGGGCGGGTCAACTCCTCTTAAAAATAGTTCCAGACATCCAGAAAACGTCTGATCTGGTTGTTGAAATCAGCGCTGCAAGCAGCGAACAGAACAAGGGTGTTGAGCAGATCAATAAGGCGATCCAACAGTTGGATACAGTAATTCAGCAGAATGCATCTGCATCTGAAGAAACGTCAACAACATCGGAAAGACTGGCGAACCAGGCGCAGGAACTCAAAGACGCTATAGAATTTTTCAGGACGAGGGGCGCAGAGAAAAAGACCAGCAAGGAAACGGTAGCAGAAAAAAGAACACCGGCAGCGCCTGCTCGCAAAACTAAAGTAAGTCATATCCAGAAGGCGACAAAACCGCACCCTGGCAATAGCGAACGATTAGTCGCTGCGGGAAAACAAAGTGGATTCGCACTGGATATGGGCGGCGGGCACAACAACGGCGGGGATGGAGAAGACGCCGAATTCGAGCGCCACTCGCCCCGTAAGTAATCCATAAGATAATAGTTCACCGCAAAGGCGCAAAGAGCGCAAAGGTATTATTTTTTAGAAAATAAATGCTGAAAATTTCTGAAAAACCTTGTGATTTTGTTATAGAAGATAATTCTTCTGTGAAGTTTTTTTCTCTTTCCTCCCCCTTTCTCCCCCTCTGGAGGGGGACATGGGGGAGGGCGTCCTTTGCGCCTTTGCGGTGGGCTGAACTGTTACCCCATAAGAAAGGAGGAGATAAATGAATTCAGAAACGATTACAGAAATGGCGCAGTACCTGACGTTCACGCTCGATGACGAAGTATTTGCCGTTAATATCGCAAAGGTGCATGAGGTGCTTGACTTTACGAGAATAACAAAGGTGCCAAAGACGCCTGACTATTTGCGGGGTGTTATTAATCTTCGCGGCAGTGTTGTTCCCGTGGCTGACATGCGTTTGAAGTTCGGATTGCCAAAGGCAGAAAAGACAGTGAATACCTGCATTGTGATCATGGAATTGAGCCTCGACGGTGACAATACAGTACTCGGCGCCCTGGTGGATTCCGTGCAGGAGGTGCTCGATCTGGAGCCGGGTCAAATTGAGCCCGCGCCGCGGATTGGAACGCGGTTGAAAACGGAATTTATTCAAGGGATGGGAAAACGTGATGACCAATTCATCATCATCCTGGATATCGATAAGGTATTTTCCGCTGAGGAATTAAGCCTGACGCAGGGTGTTGCTCATCAAGGACAGTGCGAGGAGGCAGTCGCGGCGACATGATTTAGCATATTGAATTGAATTTGCAATTTTGACATTTTTAGCAAATAAATGTAGCGCCGATCCCTTCCCCGATCCAGGTCGAGGACAGGTGTGGTCGGCCAATGGCGGGGGATAAACCACCCGCGCTACGGACTCCGACTCGTTCGGGTTATGACATGAAACTATGCACCATACCTACAGTTCAATCATAGAAAAGGCGTACAATTCCATCGACCTGCAGGCATTGTCTGAGGCAACGATGTCGGACAAGGATTTTTACCGATTCAGCGAATTTATTCATTCGGAATACGGGATTAAGTTGCCTCTTACAAAAAAGACAATGCTCGAAGGGAGATTCAGGAAGAGATTGGCGAGCCTGGGCATGCGCTCCTTTAGCGAATACTGCGATTACGTATTCAGCCCCGAAGGTATCCAGAAGGAATTAGCGCACATGGTTGATGCCGTTACCACGAACAAGACGGACTTCTTTCGTGAGCCGGCTTGTTTTGACTACCTCGTGCGGACAGCGCTGCCAGAACTTATGAATACGCGTTGCTCCGGGTTACAGAAGGGGCTCTCCCTGTGGAGCGCGGGATGTTCCAGCGGCGAGGAACCGTATACCCTGTCAATAGTCCTGAGTGAATTTGCCGAAGGCAATCCTGGATTCCGGTTTTCCATTCTGGCGACTGATATTTCGATAAGAATGCTCGATACCGCCATACACGCTGTCTATGGCGAAGACCGGGTGGAACCGGTGCCTGATGAGCTGAGAGAGAAATATCTCATGGTGAGTAAAAACCATGATAAACATATGGTGCGCATAGCGCCGGAATTGAGGTCGCTCGTAACGTTTAAAAGGTTGAACCTCATGGAAAATAATTTTGGTATGGACGAGCCGTTTGAGATCATCTTCTGTAGAAACGTCATTATCTATTTCGATAAGGAAACACAGGAAAGGCTGTTGAATAAATTTTGCCGGCACTTAATACCTGGCGGATACCTTGTTGTAGGTCATTCTGAGATACTGACCAATATGAACATCCCATTAACGAGGGTGTGTCAGACGGTGTATAGAAAATCCGTGTAGATAAATTAAATTGTAAGGAATTTCAATGTATACCGTAGCGCGGGGGTTTATCCCCCGCTCAGGGGCGACCACCAGGGTCGGCGCTACAGAATGACACGTAACAGGAGAATTGTCATTCTGAGCGAAGCAAAGAATCTAATTTAATTGTATAGGAATTTTCATTTTATTTATGCGGGTTACAGGGTTGCATGGATTATTCCCCTCTTGGGAGGAGACTCAACAATTCCCCTCTTGGGAGGGGTTAGGGGTGGGTTCCTTTCCCCGTTTTCACGAGGACAAGGATCGTGAAATCTCAGTGAATATCTCACGAAGTTACCGATCCCCGTTTACACGAGGACAAGCTTACCCACCCCTTAAATCCCCTCCCAAGAGGGGAATTTCTAACTTGAAACCCATCAAGGGAGCGATTCTATGAAAAAGAAGATCAGGGTGCTTGTCGTTGACGATTCTGCCGTGGTTCGCCAGGCGATGACGGAGATCCTCGAATCAGACGATGAGATTGAGGTAATGGCAACGGCGCCAGATCCATTCATTGCGGCAGATAAAATCAGGCACGATGTCCCCGACGTAATTACGCTGGATATCGAAATGCCCCGCATGGACGGCATCACGTTTTTGCATAAGATCATGAGCCAGCATCCCATACCTGTTGTTATCTGTTCGAGTCTCGCCTTAAAAGGTTGTGAGACGACTCTGAAGGCGCTGGAATACGGGGCTGTGGATATTATCGAAAAACCGCGATTGGGTACTCTGGAATTCCTTAAAGAAAGCAGTATTCGTATCTGTGACACCGTAAAGGCCGCCGCCCATGCGCATTTACAGCACATCCCGGCGGCAACGCTGAAAGCGACCCCCAAACTTACCGCCGATGCAGTTATTGCAAAACCGAAGTCAAATGCCATGATCCAGACGACGGAGAAGGTAGTTGTTGTGGGTGCCTCAACGGGCGGCACGGAGGCCCTGCGGGTACTCCTGGAGTCGCTCCCCCACGATGCGCCGGGCATTGTTATCGTTCAACACATGCCTGAAAAGTTCACTGCTGCGTTTGCACGCCGTTTAAACGGTATCTGTAAGATTTCAGTCAAAGAGGCAGAGGACGATGATACGGTAATCCGCGGACAGGCGCTGATTGCGCCGGGGAATCATCATATATTACTCAAGCGGAGCGGGGCAAGGTACTACGTAGAGATAAAAGACGGCCCGCTCGTGTGCCGTCACCGTCCGTCAGTGGACGTGCTCTTTCGCTCTGCCGCCCGCTATGCCGGTAAAAATGCAGTGGGGGTCATTATGACGGGCATGGGAGACGACGGCGCCAGAGGTATGCTCGAAATGAAGGAAGCCGGCGCTAAAAATATTGCGCAGGATGAGGCAACATCCGTTGTTTTCGGTATGCCCCATGAAGCGATCAAACGGGGCGGCGTGGATAGGATACTGCCTCTCGATAAAATTTCCGAAGATGTAGTCAGGCTGTGCGAGTTAGAAGATGAAAAACTCAGCATGGCAAATATAAATTAGGCCTTCGGCGACGACTTTTAAGCTCCCCTCTAGAAAGAGGGGCCGGGGGTGTGTTGCAAGGTACAGACGCACTGCAGTGCGTCTCTACACACCCCTTTATCGTTCGACTGAGCGCTCACGACGAAGTCCCCTCTTTCCAGAGGGGAATCATAAAAGATTCGTCCTCGTGTAAACGGGGATTGAAATTCCTATACAAAAAAATAATTCGTCAAAAAGCACTTAAACATTATTCATTTCTTGTTATATGTTATTTATTAAAATTAAGTTACTCAATATGCTGAATAGTTAGAGGTGTTTTTTATGAAAGTCCTTATTGCAGATGACAGCCGGTCGATGCGGGAGATGCGCAAGGGTACTCTGGTGGAGGTAGGGTACGAAGTCGTTGTAACAGAAGATGGGCGACAGGCATGGGAAGCGCTCCGTAAGGGAGATTTACAACTGGCCGTCCTGGATTGGGTAATGCCGGGTATGGATGGCGTTGAGGTCTGCCGGAAGATTCAGAGTGAGAGGGCGTTTCACCCGATTCATGTAATTCTCTTAACAAGCAAGGAGGGGACGGAAAATGTGGTAACTGCGCTCACTGCCGGCGCAAGTGATTATATCTGCAAACCGTTTCATCCTGAAGAATTGATTGCCAGACTAAAAGTAGGAGAGCGTAATGTTGATCTCCAGATAGTGAAAACCTATTTTGATACTGACCAATTCACCGTGCCATGTTTTCCGTCAGACATCAACCTTGTGATGCTCAGTATAATCACCAATGCCGCCTATGCCATTGCAGACGGTATGAATGGGGGAAAAGGGCAAAAGGGAATAATCAGTATCAGCACGAGACGCGCCGGGGATTATGCTGAAATACAGATAGGTGATACGGGCAAAGGGATACCCGTAGAGATCAGGCCAAAGATTTTTGACCCGTTTTTTACGACAAGGGAGGTAGGTAAAGGCACGGGTCTGGGGCTCACCATTTCACGTTCCATCGTGGTTGAAAAACACGGAGGGACAATCAGCTTTGATACAGAAACGGGAAAGGGGACGACTTTTATTATTCGGCTGCCCATCGGCACAGATACCTTCGTAAAAGATGAAAGGTAGGAGCCGTCTCCTGACGGCGAAAGGCAGTTTCACAACGTATGCAAATTAAGGAATCTCGATATCTATAGTAAAGGTAATAAGTAAGTAGACATAAAAATATAAGGCTTGTCATTCCCGCATGCTTTTAGCGGGAATCCAGACTTGTCCTCAACTTGACTGGAGAATGGCTTATGTTTAATAAATATTTTGTATATATTTTGGCAAGTAAGCGGAATGGGATGTTGTATACTTGTCCTCGTAAAAACGGGGATTGGAGTGACCAATAACTTGGAAAGGCGCGTGTATGAACATAAAAACAACGTTGTTAAGGGTTTTACTTCAAAATATAGTGTCCATCAACTTGTGTAT
>JANLHY010000485.1 GCA_024653795.1 Candidatus Brocadiaceae bacterium
TCCTTATTTGATCGAACTTTACGAAAAACTGGCGCAGCCAGTCAATCCTTGTAAGGTGCTTGGCATTTCGCTCAACTGTGTGGGTATGTCCGATAATGATGCATTACGAGAGATCCAAAAGGTAGAAAAGGAAACGAAACTCCCTGCTACCGATCCCATCAAGTTCGGTGTGGATAAATTTATTGGCGTCATCCGTCCTCTCTTACTATGAATTTCTCTTTCCAGCCTTTAGATTTAAAACTGAGGCACACCTTCCAGATTGCCCGGGAAATTCGTGATGTACAAAACAATATTATAGTTCTTTTAAAAGACGAAGAGGGAATTACAGGGTTGGGAGAGGCAGCGCCTACCAGCTTTTTTGGAGAGGATGTAAAGAGCGTTACGAAGGTACTTACTCAGTCAATTGATTTTTTTAAAAATGCCGACCCCTTTCATATAGAAGATATTACCGGTTACCTCAAGAACAAATTTCCAAAGGATGCCGCTGCACGTGCGGCAATTGACATAGCCATCCACGATTTCATCGGCAAGAAACTAAAAATACCACTTTATAAGCTCTTGGGCTTGAATCGAAAAGAAGTAAAGACAACCTCGTTCACCATAGGAATTGACACCCTGGAAAAAATGTGCAAAAAGGTGGATGAGGCAAAGGATTTTCCCATATTGAAAATAAAAGTAGGTATTAAAAACGATATAGAAATTCTGAAAGAACTACGCAAGATCACAAAGGCCGTTTTCCGTGTAGACGCCAATACAGGCTGGACGGTTGATGAGGCGATAAAGAATCTGAACATCATGGAAGAAATCGGGGTCGAACTCGTAGAACAACCATTTCCAGTCGGCAGTATTGAAGCGCTGAAGAAGGTCAGACGACATGTAAAAATCCCTGTCTTTGCTGATGAAGACGTAAAAGATTCGAAGGACATACCCGTATTATCAGATGCTGTGGATGGGATTAACATTAAACTCATGAAGTGCGGTGGAATTCGCGAAGCCTTACGAATGATTTATATTGCTCGTGCCCACGGTCTCAGGATAATGATTGGATGTAATATCGAAAGTTCGGTGTCCATCACGGCAGCAGCGCATTTAACGCCCCTGGTTGACTATGCCGACCTCGACGGACATCTGCTCGTTACAAATGATCCTTACATCGGTGTTACCGTTGATAAGGGACGATTAATACTTCCTGAAGGGAATGGATTAGGAGTACGGGAATGTTGCAATTCACCGCAGTGGTAGGAAGCGACAAAAAAATTATCCTTGTGAGTAATTATGAATTACGCAAGGCAAGGGGTTGTCCAAAAAGTCTAATGAATGTACCATTGTAGGGGCTGAAAATCTTCAGTCCCTACCTGTTGCACGGTTTATGGACTTTTTGGACAACCCCCTGGAGTTTAACATTGCAATTCCTGCCTCGAACGAGTCAGAAGAGTAGCGCGGGTGGTTTATCCCCCGCCAAATGCCGACCACAAGTGATCGGCGCTACATTTTTGCTTAAAATGGTAAAATATTTTTGTAAAGAGCATAAACGTATATGGACAACAAAACCATTGCACAAGAAATACTGATTCATGCAAAGAAAATACATGATTACGTCATCGAGATGCGAAGGGATTTCCATAAACATCCTGAAACCGGTTTCGTTGAAACCCGCACGTCCAGCGTTATTGCTGAGGAATTGAAACGACTGGGACTTCAGGTACAAACAGGCATAGCAAAGACAGGCGTCGTCGGCATCCTGGAGGTTCATGGAGCGTCAGGCACCGTAGCCTTTCGTGCTGATATGGATGCCTTGCCCATAACGGAAGAAAATGAGCTTGAATTTAAATCCCAAAACGAGGGCGTGTCCCATGCCTGTGGACATGACGCCAATATGGCAATGCTCCTGGGTACTGTCAAACTCATGGTACAGTTGAAGGACAAACTCAAACGACGGGTAAAATTTATCTTTCAGCCATGCGAAGAACAGCATCCGGGCGGGGCAAAGTTAATGGTAGAGCAGGGCCTTCTCAATGATGTGGATGAAATTTATGGATTACATATCGAACCGAATATTGCTTCGGGTACTTTTGGATTACGGGCCGGCCCCACGATGGCGGCTACAGACCGTATCGTTACTACCATTATAGGGAAAGGCGGCCATGCCGCTACCCCCCATTTATGCGTAGACCCAGTCGTTATTGCAGCCGAGGTAATCCTGGCTATCCAGACTATTCACTCACGCAAAGTAAACCCGTTATCCCCATGCGTAATT
>JANLHY010000509.1 GCA_024653795.1 Candidatus Brocadiaceae bacterium
GAAGAAACGATATGAAATATTTCCCATGCTTGTTCTTTGCCCTACGTGGCCTGAATGTGTAGCCAAGAAAGTCAAAGCTCTCTATGGGATTCTCTTTTCGTCTGTCTTCATCCTTGCAGTACACTATCCGTGTCTTTTCAGGATGCAGTTCCAGTTTGCATTGGGCTAAGCGCTTTTCTATCGTTTGTCGCATAAGTTTTGCCTGTTTCTCTGTTTTACAGTGCACAAGCGCATCATCCGCGTACCTCTCAAATGATACTTCAGGATGTTTCTTCCTCATCCATTCATCGAATGCATGGTGCATGAATATATTTGCCAGGAGTGGACTGCATACCCCGCCCTGCGGAGTTCCCTTGTGCCGATTTTCCAGTGTGCCGTCTGTCCTTTGCATCGGTGCTTTTAACCACCGCTCAATATACAGAAGAACCCACCGGCAATCTGTATGTTTCTTTACCGCCCGCATCACCAGTTCGTGGTCAAGATTGTCGAATGAACCCCTTGATGTCAAGGTCTATCACCCAATCGCTTTTCCAGCATCTCTGCCGTGCTGTTGCCACTGCATCCAGTGCCGATTTCCCTGGACGATACCCATAGGAATCAGGATGGAAGTGCGGCTCTACCCTCGGTTCAAGTTGCTTTGTGACTACCATCTGGGCAATACGGTCGGCTACGGTGGGGATTCCGAGTGTCCTTTCTCCACCGTTGGCCTTGGGTATTGTTACTGCTCTCACAGGAGGAGGCATATAACTCCCTGATGACATCCGATTCCACAGTTTGTAGAGATTGTCTTTCAGTTGCTCTTCAAATCTGTCTATCGAGATTTCGTCTACTCCCGCTGCACCTTTGTTCGCTTTTACTCGCAAATACGCTTCCCATACCATGTGTTTGGAAATACTAAACGACTTTGCCTTATCCAACTGCTCCTCCCTTTTCCCGGTTGACAGTTACATAAAACTGAATAACGCAGCCCCTTCACTCTATTCCCATTACAGGAACTTCTCCACTACTACTGGCTGCTCCGCCCCTGTTCTCCGCATCGGTACTCTCATCCTCGGGGGTCTTCCCCTTGGATTTCTCCCTTGGCATCGGAGCGACAGGTTCCCGCAGTTCCGCTCAAGAGCCTGAATCAGTCTCACGCCAC
>JANLHY010000517.1 GCA_024653795.1 Candidatus Brocadiaceae bacterium
TACATCACAATACAGCATCCATGCCGTAAAGAGTCTGAAAGAATTACTCTCACAGGCGGATTATATTACGCTTCACGTCCCTTTTAACAGCGAGACGAGAAACCTTATAACCCAAAAGGAATTTGCAATTATGAAAAAGGGCGTTCGTATTATCAATTGCGCAAGAGGTGGAATTATCTCCGAAGAAGACCTGTGCAACGCCATTAAAAGTGGTCAAGTTGCTGGCGCCGCAATAGACGTATTTGATGTAGAACCACCCGTTGGCAACAAACTCCTCGAATTAGAGCAGGTGATAGTAACGCCTCACTTAGGCGCATCTACCGAGGAGGCACAATTTGCGGTAGCCGTAGAAGCGGCTGAGCAAATGGCCGATGCGCTCACAGGAAAAGGTTTCAGAAATGCAGTTAACCTTTCACCTTATAATCAGGAAGAATACAATATCCTGAAACCCTATATAATACTGGCAGAAAAAATGGGATCGCTCCTCATGCAGATTACAAAGGGTGGCTTACAAAATGTAGATATTATTTATACGGGGGAAATCACAAGGAAGAATATTAGCCTCGTTACCGATAGTCTTATGGTCGGATTACTCAAACCCGCCCTTGAAGAAGGCGTTAATTTGGTCAGCGCACCTCATTTTATGGCAGAACGAGGTATCAAAATTAATGTCACCACCACCACAGGTGTCAGCGATTTTACGAGCCTCGTTACGGCCAAAATAAACACTCCAGATGGCGAAACCACAGTTTCGGGAACAGTCTTTGGGAAAAATGAGCCGAGGATCGTCGCTATC
Organism: Candidatus Brocadiaceae bacterium; assembly: GCA_024653795.1. GTDB lineage: Bacteria > Planctomycetota > Brocadiia > Brocadiales > Brocadiaceae > Wunengus. The sequence goes on from JANLHY010000517.1 coordinate 797, forward strand.
AACGGATATGGCATAGAGGCTGCGCTAGACGAACACATGCTCATCCTCTTTGGCAAGGACAAACCGGGTTTAATTGGGAATATTGGGTGCGTTCTGGGTAATAAAAAAATAAACATTGCCCACATGACGTTTGGCAGGAAAGAAAGCGGAGGCAGCGCTATCACAATTGTAAATGTGGATGCAGCAATACCCCAGGAATGTCTCCGGCAGATTGAGAAATTAGACCATATAGATGCAGCTTACCTGGTACATCTTTAAATAAGTTTGTGATGGGTTAGGTGGGGGGGGTAAACTGTTACGTTTAATACAAGCGCATAGGGATTGACAATAAATAATCTGAACAAGTTTGTTGTCCGACACTTTGAAGATCAGGCATTGTCAGGGCTAAAGCCCAAATCAGACTTCGTCGTGAGCTCAGTCGAACGATAAGACCATCACTAACCCTCAGCCTTAAGGCTGGGGTTAGTGGGTACACGTCCTACCGGGGCTTTAGCCCTGATGGCACAGCAACCTGTCTGCGAGCAGACTCGCTCAGGCAGGCATGAAGTTGTTCATGTTATTTATAAATTTTTGCGTCTCTTTTTCAGTAAATATCCTATGAATACCGTTATCCCAAATACCACAAACATACCAATAATACCTGCGTATCGTTTGGTATCAAATTTGTGTTTAATACCAGGTACCGTATACCCCGGAAGAAGAGCATCCACCGAAGGTTTGAAGTCGTCTTTTTTGACAAATCCCACCGTATGCTTTGACACCTTTTCAAGACCGTCAGGCATCTGTGAGGTAAATGGTATAATGAGAAATATAAGTCCTATAATAAAAGATAAACCAAATACTACAAACAACGGTATTTTGTTTTTGGTTAGCTTCATAAAGCCCGGAGTTCCCTTTATATCTTGTAGTCAATTTATCGATTTCTTTTTTTTGTATGTACTCTTATTCTTTATCATCATTCTTCAAGATAAAAGAGTATACTTTTTATAAAATCCTATGTTTTTATACACAAGATTAGCAGACAAAAAATTCGGCGCCTCATTCCCAGGATTTGGCTTCAACTCTACCACATCAAACCCCACCACCTTTCTTTCTTTATATACCTTACGCAGGAAATCTATCACTCGATACCATCCCAATCCACCCGGAACAGGTGTGCCGGTTGCAGGCATGATGGACGGGTCTAATCCATCCACATCTAAAGTAATATATACATTATCTTCTAAGGTATCTATGGCTTCCTCATGCCAGGAATCGTTATCGTAGATATCTCTTGCATAAAACACCGATACCTCGCCCTTGTTCTTCTTTAAAAAGTTATGTTCTTCCTTTGATACCACTCTTATACCAAAACTGGTTACTTTACATCTCAAATCTTCTAACACCCTCCTTGATACACTTGCATGACTGTATCGAGTTCCGCCAAATTGTTCCATTAAATCAAGATGTGCATCAAGTTGAAGAACGGATAACCTCTTGTACTTTTCTTTGTATGCCTTTATCGCTCCTTGTGAAATAGAATGCTCTCCACCCAACGTTACCAGGAATTTATTATCATTTACAATCCATTTACTTACGTGATAAACTGCTTCAATTACCTTTTTTGGGTCAGTATGTATTTCTTCTACATTAAGCGTCCCGACTGTAAAAATCCCTATAGTATAGATTTCACCTAATTCGTCATCATATGGTTCTACATTCACAGATGCATTCAATATCGCATTTGGACCCATTTTCGTACCAGTTTGATATGTAGCGGTTCCATCAAAAGGCACTCCCATAATCACAACCTTAGATTTCCTATAAGCTTCACTCTCACTTTTAAAATCGTATGGAAATGCGCCAAATTGCAATGAACCCAAAACGTATTTTCTGATATCGTTTAACATGCACTTCTCCGATATTTATAATTAATTAAAATAATTTATCAACAAAAAAAGGCATCTGTCACCAGATGCCTTTTTGTTTTTTATATTAAAGATAGAGAATGACATTTTTAGTGTCGACTTTCTCGTCTCTTTCTCCACATTGCTGCGCCAATCATTACAACTGCAACAACACCAACAATACTTCCTACCATGCCCGCAATACCTTTTCTTTCCTTTGATGCAACAAGTTGATCAACCTTCTTTCCTCTCTTAAGCTCAATGGCCTCGCTTTCCAGTATATTAATCTTCTGATACATCTTAGAAGCGCCATACCACCATGCTATGTCCTGCTGACCGTGGGCAACACCTTTATAGGCATGTGCTTTATCGCCAAACCACATATCAGCATAAATAATTTCAATCTCTGAAGGGTTATTTCTTCCCGTAGCAAACAAACCGTGTAATCCGAGAATCGGGCCAATTACAGGCACTTTTCCTCCGGTTGTTTTAAATGCCTTATACACAGCATCTCCTAATAGTCCAGGTCCCAGTGCATCAGCAAGTATATCCCCGAGCGGGAAGATATCCCTTTCTTTAATTGGCACTTCAAATTCATCATTTGCTGCAATGTCGTCTAATATTGCTTGTGCCCTATCCTGTAATCTCCACATTTCAAACATGAAATCATTTAAGTTTTCACGATATAACCTGGCAAATCGAGGACTATGACACTTGCTGCAAACGGACACCCACTGTTCTGACCTCTTTTTATTTTCAGGGGAATACACATCTAGAACATAATTCAGAGGAGGAAGATTTATACCATGAGGATAATCCTTTAATGATGATTTGTAATCTACCCCTTTCGGTGGAACTGTGCCCATTCTCCATACGCCCTTAATAACAGGGTTGTGCGCAAATTTTCCATCTCCTTGATCGAAATGGCAAAACTGACACGTTGGTGTTCTATAATCCTTGCCTGGAACAATCTCTGCTAATGGCTTTTCCCAATCCCAGTGTTCACCTTCCAGATGGTAAATGTAACCCATCTTCGATTCTCCATAAGACTCAGCATCTGGATGGTCAAAACCCATGTGACAACTCATACATGCCTCAGGTCTTCTGCCTTCTGCTGCAGAAAATTTATGCCTTGAATGACAGATATTGCATCGGTCTGTAGCGTGGCAGAAGTCGCAGCCAAACTGTGCAGCCGGATACCCCCTACGAAACATCTCTGGATACCAAGGTGGGATCACATTCGCCGCCAGACCTTCAACGTGGTTAGGACGACCACGTTCGGCTTCTGACATAAATTCTGTTGTTTGTTGAGGGTGACACTCGCCACAATTTGCAGGTGTGGGCATATACAGTTCTTTATGATCTTTCCCGTGGCAATCGCTACAGGAAACTTCCTTAATCTCTCTGTCCAGCAATTTTTCTATTTGTTGTGTTTTTTCTGCAAACCTTGGGTTTTTCTTTGGATTTGCATGGGTAGAATCTCTCCAGTCATTCACAGACCCAGGAGTTACCTCTTCATGACATTTCACACAATCAGTTGGTTTGTATTTTTCCAATAGCTGATCATAATACGTCCCATCGGGTTTTACATAATGTCTCACCGGAAACCAGTACATTTGCAATGGTACGGGTTTATAGATATTCTGCCATGGCCCGGCGCCTTTCTCCAATCCGACATTCGTTGTAAACCAATCTTTCAGCGTATCATTGGGATACAAGATATCGTAATAGCTCATAGCCTTTTTCTGCATCTCTTTAAGCTCTTCTTCAGACTGTGCCTTGACGCTTTCAGACTGCGAACTCCACACTTCAGACTGCGCCTTGACGCTTCCAGTCTGCAAACTCCACATTAAAGGGGCGGCGAGTAAAATCGCGCCCAGTTTTAACAATTTCATTTTTTGCCTCCTCCCCTTAAAAACAGCATATGCTATGTAATAACATAAATTTCACTTTGATCTATTTTAAAGAATTAGCCTAAATTCTTCTAGTAAATTTTTGGCAACGATTTTGAAGCATCACCTTTTTCAGTTAAACCTGTCTTGTATGGAGTCGTGTGCTGCGGGAAAAACCATTCGTCATCGCCACCTCTTTCCTGGAAAAATCTGAGGCGCATCTCATGGTTACGAGTATGATGACAAGGACCACAAATATTATACGGCGTCCCAAATGTACCAACTTTGGCTATTTTTTGACCTTCTAGCGCCTTTCCAATATCCATAAAATAGCTAAATACTTCTCCCGCGCCATGACAAGCCTCACAGGTAACCCCCTCTTCCGAGTATTTTCCAGTGGTTTCATCGTATCCCGTTGTATGACATTTTAGACATGTCTTACGATATTCTGCGTTACCAGCAATATAATCAGGGGCTTTTTTCACAAGCTCAAATGTTTTAAACTTGATCCTCAGCCACCTCTCGACATGCGGTGATGTTAAACCTGTATGGCATTTAAGACACTTCCGACTTCCCACATAAATCGCCTTATCACCTGTAATACTGTACTTTTTAAAATCCCCCATTTCCAATCTTTGATT
>JANLHY010000537.1 GCA_024653795.1 Candidatus Brocadiaceae bacterium
CGCCCTTGAAATAATGTTTAGAGACGGAGAAAATAACGACACATACACGGCGCCTTACGAACTCGTCAGAAAGATGAGGGCTTCTATATGCGTACTCGGTCCATTATTAAGCAAAAGACACAAGGCAAAGGTATCGTACCCCGGAGGATGCGTTATTGGCCAACGGCCTGTCGATTTGCATATAAACGGCCTTAGGGCATTAGGCGCCCAAATTGAAACGACAGAAGGCTATATAAATGCAACGGCGGATAGATTAAAAGGCACAGATATTTCTCTGAAAGGAAAATACGGTTCGACCGTGCTGGGAACTTGCAATGTCATGTCAGCGGCGGTATTGGCGGAAGGCACAACAATCATTGAGGATGCAGCCCGCGAACCTGAAGTACAAGACCTTGCAAACTTTTTAAACAAGGCAGGCGCAAAAATTTCCGGGATTGGTGAAAACAAATTAACCATTGAAGGCGTTCAGGAATTACACGGAATCGATTATGAAATCATTCCGGATCGAATTGAAGCAGGAACATTTATGATTGCAGGTGCAATTACAAAGGGCAACATTATACTGGAAAATGTAAGAGCAGATCATATGACTGCGGTGATTGATAAATTAAGAGAAATTGGCGTAGAAATAAATACCATCGGTAATAGCACCCGTATCAAAGGAAATAACCTATACCACAACATCGACATAACCACATTACCCTATCCCGGCATGCCTACCGATATGCAGGCACAATTTATGGCCTTGTTATGTACGGTAGAGGGAAAAAGTATTATTACCGAAAAGATATTTACTGACAGATTTATGCATGTATCGGAATTAGTAAGAATGGGGGCTGATATCCGTGTGGAGGTGTCAAGTGCGATCATACGAGGAACGCCGTATCTCTCCGGCGCCAATGTGATGATCTCCGATCTGCGCGCCGGCGCAGGACTCGCCCTTGCCGGCTTGGTGGCAAAAGGAACAACGATTATCGATCGTGTTTATCATTTAGATCGAGGCTATGAGCGGCTTGAAGAACGGCTATCCAAACTGGGGGCTGTTATAAAACGTATTCATAACTAGTGCTTAATTGTAATAACAAGCGATATATGTTATCGCCTTGGGTAACAATAAGTACGGGGATTGTAATTTAAAAACACTATCGCTAATTTATGCAACTAAGCACTAGCGAGGCGAAGCCTCAGACCAATAAAAAACAAAAGAGTTTTTACAGGGTAATACTATAATACTCGCCCTAATATACATCAAACCATACAGGATCACGATTCAGGATATATGTCCTCTATTTCAGATGAAAAAAAGTTGTACCAACGACTCAAGACCCTCTCCGATGCCTTTTTACTACCCTCCACCAGCACTTTAGACTACAAATCAATTTTACGGACGGTTACCAAACATTTTAAGTTATTTACAGAGGCTGATGCATCCGTCCTTATGCTCAATAATAATAATGAAAATCTTACCCCCGTTTTTTCCATAGGCATTCCTTTTTCTAAAATTAAGGACTCCACCCTTCCGTTGTCTACACGATTGAAAGATATCGTATCTCGCCCTGTACTGGATGTGCGTTATTCTTCTTTTATGAACACCCCCCTTATTCACAATCG
>JANLHY010000559.1 GCA_024653795.1 Candidatus Brocadiaceae bacterium
GAAACAAGCGAAGAAATCTCACTCAAACAAAGTGAAGTCCTCAAGTGGTTCCTGAATAGACAATCGCCCCAGACCTAACCAGAATGAGCCGAAATAAAAATGTCTAAATTGAAACGAACACATACCTGTGGTCAATTACGTTTAAAAGATGAGAAATCAACCGTAGCCCTGTTTGGCTGGGTAAGCAGTGTCCGCGATCATGGCGGTTTAATCTTCATCGATTTGCGAGACCGATACGGCATTACCCAGGTGGTTTTTAACCCTGATAAAGGGGAAGATTTTTTTAAAATTGCCGGCCAATTACGACACGAATACGTTGTGGCCATCCAGGGGATAGTATCTGCCAGGCCTCCAGGCACAGTAAATTCAGCCTTGGACACAGGGGAGATAGAGGTATATTCCAATACCGTAGAGATATTAAATAAATCAGAAACTCCTCCATTTGAGGTTATGGATGAGAGTAAGGTGTCGTTGGAATTACGGTTGAAGCATCGTTACCTTGACCTGCGGCGTCCAATCATGCAAAAGCGATTGATTTTCCGACATAAGATATGTCAAACAATACGTGAATATCTCGACCGTTTGGATTTCGTTGATATTGAAACGCCCGTATTGACAAAGAGCACGCCGGAAGGGGCAAGGGATTATTTGGTGCCCAGCAGGGTCAATCTTGGAAAGTTTTACGCACTACCCCAGTCTCCGCAGCTTTTCAAACAAATCCTCATGGTAGCGGGCTATGATCGCTACTTTCAAATTGTACGTTGTTTTCGCGATGAAGACCTCCGTGCGCAGCGGCAGCCTGAGTTTACTCAGATGGATATGGAGATGTCTTTCGTAGATGAAGGCGATATTATTCAGGTTATCGAGGGACTCGTTGCTGCGATTTTTGATAAGGTTATCGGGAAAAAGGTTACCACTCCCTTTCCAATGATTTCTTACAAAGAGGCCATGACCTCTTACGGCTGTGATGCGCCTGACCTGCGTTTTGGCATGAAGATAAAAGACGTATCCGATATTGTTCAGAAATCAGAATTCAAGGTATTTTTAGACACTATCAAATCGGGTGGGCAGGTGCGCGGTATCAATGCCGTTGGGTGCAGTAATTACTCAAGAAAAGACATTGATGATTTAACGGCCTTTGTCGGCCAGTTCGGGGCAAAGGGACTTGCATGGTTCAAGGTAGAGGAAATGGGCTTAAATTCTTCGATAGCAAAATTCTTCCCGGTCGATGTCCAGCAGAAGATACAACAGTGTATGGATGCAAAAAAGGGAGACTTGCTCCTTTTCGTTGCCGATAAACCAAAGGTAGTGTCCCAGTCGCTTGCGCAATTACGGCTGCATTTAGGGCACAAAAACAAACTCATTGATACCAGCGCATTCAATTTCTCGTGGGTGGTGGATTTTCCGTTGTTTGATTATAATGAGGATTTAAAACGTTATGAGGCGCTCCATCATCCGTTTACCTCTCCACATCCTGATGATCTTCCGTTCATGGAGGAAAAGCCCTTGGAGGTGAAGGCGCGGGCATACGACCTGGTGCTCAACGGTGTGGAACTGGGTGGTGGGAGTATTCGTATTCACAATCCTGAGATACAAAAGAGGGTTTTTCGTCTGCTCGGTATAGACGATGAGAATGCATATAAAAAATTTGGATTCTTGCTTGATGCTTTGAAATACGGCGCACCCCCTCATGGTGGAATTGCATTAGGGGTAGATCGCATGGTTACCTTGTTATTACAGCTTGACGATATTCGCGAGGTAATTGCATTTCCCAAAACACAAAAAGCCACATGTCTCATGACTGATGCGCCATCTGAGGTCGATGCGCAACAACTGAAAGAATTAGGCATACGGCTGGCTTAATGATAACGAACGTCAAAAATATTTACCGAAAATAATATGACTATCGGACAACGGCTTCTGCATGAAAATACGCCTAAACATCAAATACTCAATATTGAGACGCCATGGATCAAATAGATGTATTAAAAAGAAGGAGGTGATTTTTTATGCAATGTCCTGAGTGTGGTGGTGAGTTTGTGAAAAAGAAGATTGTTCATAGCGAGTGTCACGAAATGAACTTTTATGTCTTTAAAGATACTCCTGCCTGGGTATGTTCACAGTGTGGCGCTGAGTACCTGGAACCTGATACCATAAAAAAAATTGATTATATAATTGACAATCATGTAGAACCTGAGAAATACGAAAAGATTCCAGTGTATTCTTTAGGAAAGGCTGACTAGAAACTGCGATAGAACCAGACCGGTAGGTGTCGTCTCGCGACGGAGATAGGCAATTGACATCGGCTTGAAATTGTCACAATGTCGACAAAGCGCAGAGACGCAATGCATTACGTCCCGCAAACGGCATCGCCAACAGAAGTTGGCTCCTACACAATGGTTTTATTGTATTTTCTGATGAGCAATAAATAACTAAAAGGGGGGAAAAGGTTATGGAAAAGAAGGTCTTTGAAAGCAAGGTGTTACCTGACGGACACTTGTATTGTCCAGAGGAGCTTGCACGGGGGAAAAATGCCGCTTTAAAGTGATTGTTACTTTCGAAGATACGGAAATAGAGGCATCTGAACACGAAATTGAATTATCGGCCATTCATGATACCTCTGAAGATTTTCTTTCTGAGGAAGAACTGAACTATTATCTCAATTTGAAGGAATTATGAGTACCTTTCAGCGTGGACAGATATGGCTGGTCAACTTTGACCCAAGTTTTGGGCATGAATACAATAAAATTCGGCCAGCCTTGATCGTTCAAAACAATAGATACATAGTTGATTCAGTGCCAAGGAATTTTCAATTTTACGTAAGGTAGGAGCCGTCTCCTACCGTGTCTGAGATTTGTTTAAATTTTTGAAAAATTAAACTGGTACCAAAAATCTACCTATGAAACGGCAATTGCTTATATTACTTATCGGCGCTACCTGTGTGGTGTTTTTGTCCTCCATAAGTTTTTTTATATACTTAAAACGTTTACACCGTTCTGTGGCTTATCTCCAAACGGTGGGAGAATATGTACAACAGGGTAAACTTGATGACGCTATTGCCATCTTGAAAGACACCTTGAGCAAGAACCAGCGCATTGCAGAGGCTCACGCTGCCCTGGGGATGATTTACAATAAAAAAGACATGCTCGACGAGGCTCTTTCAGAACTGAAAACGGCATTGAACATGAAGCCGGATCTGATTAATATCTATCAGGAAATGTATCTAATCTACAAGAAGAAGGGCATGGAAGAGGAGGCTAAAAGCGCCTTGAATTCTTACGAAAAACTCAAAGGCAGCCGGTAAAATTTATTGTGCATGGCTAGCACAAAATGTTAATATTAAATAGACAAGTTCAAATAGCGATTTAGGGGGTGTAATAGAATAACATTAACATCTTGCCTAGTATTTTCATCGATATAGCTTGAATTATAGATTAATTATGTAACACTTATATTATTACACCCCCTTATGGAGAATTAATGTATTTTCCGATTAAAAAATATCGTGCAGTATTTTTCATGTTTAGCCTCGTTAGCATGCTTTACATGCCAATCCTGTTTGCAGACCGAGATGACGAAGCGAATAAATTGTACCTCGACGCTTATAATCTGTACAAACTGGGCAAAATAGATCAATCTCTGGAAATGTTGAAAAAAGTCATAGAGATTACTCCGGATCACGCTGAAGCGCACTTTGGCATGGGAAGTATCTACTTCAGACAGAACATGCTTGATGATGCTGTTAAGGAATTTACCAAGGTTACCAAGATTAAACCGGAATATGTCGAGGCCTATCAACGACTATGGCTGGCATACAAAAAACTGGGTATGAATGACAAGGCCGAGGAGGAACTTTTAAAATACAAGAAATTGATTGAAGAACGCATGCAGACTATGGGTGGGGGTTCTCCCCAGGTGACAAAACCTGTCTCACCACCCCCACAACGAGAAGAACGGGTTGCGGAGACCAAACCTGCAGAAACAAAGGTTGAACCTTATCGGCCCCCAGAGACACGGCCTCCCAAAACAACTGTCCCGGAGGCGAAAGTTGCTGAAACCAGACCACCTGAAGTGAAAACTCAAACAGAGAGATTGCCTGTGGTAAAACCTGTAGTTCCTCAACAGGAAAAAGCCATGCCGCCTGTTGTTGCGCCAGCGCCTCCTCCTGTTGTAGCGAGGCCGGTTGAACCTCCTAAACCACCGCAGGAAATGAAATCTGCCACGAAGCTCGAAGAATACAAGTCGCCATATATAAAGGTGGATAAAAAAGATCCTGCCTATAAAAATCTTTTTAAACCATTTAAAAAAATGGGTTCAGCCTTGTTTCGGAGCCCTCAAAAAAAGAGTGGCGCTGTGACGGAATTGCAGAAGACGTATTTTGGTAAACTGATTAAGGGTTTCTTGTACTACATTGTAATTGTGCAAATCTGGTTGGGTATCGTTGCCTCTTTTTGTATATATTTTTTAAAACCAAAGGG
>JANLHY010000560.1 GCA_024653795.1 Candidatus Brocadiaceae bacterium
CCAGGTTCTCCTCGTTTTGTCTTGAACATATTTTTTACACCTATCGCTGCAACCTGGGAAGTATCCAAGGCATCGATTGCATCATGTTGGTACAAATTATTTGGGTCTTCCGTAACAACCGGGCTATACGTATAACGTAACTCAGGAACAAAGACGTGCCGGAGACGATTTATCTTGAACAGATCATTATAGACACTATAAGTCCTCCAATGTGTCGAGCTCCAATCAAATCCCATAGACCCAATGAAGCGGCCTGTGGCAGGGCCATTTGCTTCGTCGTCGGCACCAGAGGTATCGATACTTTCCGTATATCCCGTAGCCCTGCCTTCTACAAATGGATTTATGTTAAAAATCCCCGGCTTAAACGGCATACTCACACGATTCACCGTATCAATCCTTGTAACCGGCTGAGGTTCAACTGATGGGCCTGCCGAGGCGAAGGCAATAGAAGAATCATCAAGACGGCTCATGTCTGATTGGTCGAAAGAGCCTTTAAAATAAGTTGCTGAGGATTCCGAAGTGAATATAAGCCGGTTATCCCAAATGGGCTCTCCAATAATTCGATACGCAGCTTCAGGCAGACGTTCGGAGTATCTTTTCTCTCTCAACGAATCTACGGTTGTGTCAAACGCATTCAACTGCTCATTAACCAAAAACGTTTCTGCTGTGGTATCATGAATTCTTCGTAAATACAATACCGTCTCGCGGTCTTTTTCTTCCTTAAATTGATGTTCGAAATATTCCCTCAGGAATCTGGGGTCGCTCAAATAAGAATATTCCATGTCCAAACGCCAATCGTAAGGCAACTCCTGCCGGTGTCTCCAGAGAATGGTGCCCCGATCCCTATCTTCAATGGGAATATGATTAACATCAAAGTCGCCCTGATCTTTTATATAATACGTATTAACAAAGCCAAACACATCTTCACCTTTATACTCGAAATCTAAGCCTGTGCCGAGTCCCCTCTTTTGTAAATAATCGAGGTCTAAAGTAAGGTTGCTCCACTCTTTTTGCTTGCCGCCGGTGAGGACATATAAATCCCAATCCGTCCTGAGAAACGAGCCAAAACGCGAAGAGCTTCCAAATTCCCAGTCTTTCAAGAGGTTTTCCTTCTTTCGCACATCGAGGGACAGATAGGGTAAGTAAGCAACAGGATATTTATCCATATAAAATGTATTATGCGTAGAAGATACGATATTATGTTCACCCCTTTGAACCAGCCTGATCTTATTTCCTTTAAAATGGTAGTGAGG
>JANLHY010000562.1 GCA_024653795.1 Candidatus Brocadiaceae bacterium
GCCCTCCAATGGGTTTTCAGGACAGTACCGCTTACAGCAAAAGAATGGGTAGGTATAGGAGCAATAACGGTAACAATTGTTATCGCCGTTGAGATTGATAAATGGGTAAGAAAAAGAAGGCGAAAAAAATGATCTTTATTTGGTTAAATATCCTGTTTATTATATTTTCTTTTCAAGTTTTTGCCGGAGATGTAATTGTCACCGTTGATAGATTTAAACATAATAATGAAGCCCCTGTAAAGTTTTCAATCTGTGACAGTGAGGAATGTCACACGAAAAGAGATAAGGGATATGTGGATATTGATGCAGAACTCATTGAAATTACTGATAATTTCAGGAAATACAGGATTAAAAATAGAGAACCGGGTGAGCGCTCACTCTCTGCATATCACGACCTTAACAATAGTGGCAAATTAGAACGCAGTGGTATTCTGGGGATACCTCAGGAACCTATTGGTTTTTCAAGGCTCGATGTCCAAAAAATACGGCGTCATCCCAAATGGGATGAAGTTAAATTTCACGTTGACGAAACTGATACATCAGTTACGGTACACCTTGTAGATAGATTTGGGTTATAAATAATTAATTGCATTTTAGAGAGGAGCTGGTTTTAATATATCTATGCGTACTTTCAAATACAATATGGCTTTCGTAATCGTCTTAATTTCCTTTTATTGCTCTGTTGCGATTGGGTCACCGCCATTAGGAGCAGAGTATTCAGCGCCTTCCAAAGATTCCGAACCAATTCGTATCGATATTAAAAATGAAACTGAGTCTTTATTTATCGAGGAAACACTTTCTCCAAAGAAATATTTAAAGAGATATTTGGAGAATGCAAAGAAAGAAGGTTTCCCGGAGAAATCACCTGATAGGGAGCATCAGCCAATTGTCGTGGAAAAAGAGGCGCCTTCAACTGCCGGGGAAAAGGATGCTCACCCGACTGTTGATAAGGAACAGCCCTTAGTTGTAGAAGAAAAGGGAACTCAAACACCGGCAGTGGTGGATAATATGATTCCCCCGTCTATTAACGGGGAAGCACCATCCTCTACTGTCCCTGTGGAGGAAAAGGGTTATCAGGAAAAATCCCTGACTGACGAAGGCCATCAGCCGATTGTCTCTTTTCCAGAGACTTTTCACGAAGCTAAAGAAGAAAGCACACCAATGCCAACAGCCACACCAGAACTTCATAGCGGAACTATTGCCGAAGAAAAATCCCTGCCGTTAGAGGCTGAAGGAACCCAAACACCTGCTGTGGATAATAAATTCCATCTGCCTGCGGATGAGAACGGATCGTCGTTCCCTTCTACAGAGGAATCTTCTTATACAGCAACGGAAAGGGGTTCAGAAGTATTGATTAAAGAGGCAGAAGAACCTGAAAAAGGAATATCTTCACCCGAACCTCCTGCTGAGACAGTAAAAGAGGCAGAAGATTCAAAACCCGCCTGGGACATATGGCATAAAGATCCAACTCATAATGTGCTCCTTGCCGTTGCTATTATTCTTATTGCTGCCAAGATAGCGGGATGGATGGCAAGGATGTTACAGCTTCCTGAGGTAGTAGGAAAGCTGATAATTGGGATGATACTGGGCAACGTCTTCGCTTTTACCGGATGGGATTTTTTCGATTTTCTCAGGACGATGCCATTCATAAAGATGATATCATACTTCGGAACGTTGCTACTTCTTTTCACAGCCGGTCTCAATACAGACCTCAGGGCATTATTGCGGGTAGGGACATCTTCTTTCCTGGTATGTTTGGGCGGTATAATAGTCCCTGCCGGGCTGGGACTTATGGTTGGGCATTTTCTCCTTCCGGATACTTCAAGCGGCACTAAACTTCTTTTGGCAATCATTCTTTGTAATACCGGTATGGGATTATTAATGGTGATTCTCCGTGAATTAAAGGCAATGAATACCCCGGAAGGGAGAATTTTAATTGGAGCAGCAGTGCTTACGGAGATTATAGTAATTTTAACTTTCGGTGTAGTAAGTGAATTTGCCGCTAGAGGCGGGGTTTCTTTTATCGGTATGTCAGTCAGCTTTGGTATAGCAATCACTTCTCTGATAATCAGTTTGATAACTATATTAAGATATGGTGAAAAGTTTGGAAATTTTCTCACGAGCAGGATGACGGAGGGTATGAATATACCCATTTTGGTAATTTTATCCCTTTTATTAGCCTTTCTGTTCGGGTCAGTAGGACTCCACACAGTAATAGGGGCATTTATTGCAGGTTTATTCCTGCGTAATGTGAAGTCAAGGGACTCTGATGATGGGGAGCATCGTACTATTGAATCATTTATAAAACCATTTTATATGCTCCTTGTGCCAATACTTTTTGTTCGGGTGGGGGCGCAGGTAGAGCTGGAAAGCTTTTTGAATCTGAATGCAGTCCTCCTCGGTCTTGCTATAACAGGCGTTGCCGTTATAGGGAAGATGTTTTGTAGTGTTTGCCCGATTGAGAAAGGTATAAATCGCCTGGCCATAGGCATAGGGATGGCGACGAAGATGGAAGGGACATTAATTCTGTCTGGAATTGGCAGGGATATTGGAATGTTGAATGATGCCGTATTTTCCTCTATTATCATGGTAATCGTGCTCACTTCCACAATATGTCCTTCTCTTTTAAGATTATCATTACGCAAGAAAGGTGTCCATCGCAAAGGTTTGCATATTGCTGCAGAAAAAAAGGAATTAGAAGAGGTAACTTTAAACTGAATACACAGAGTTAAAGATGATTAACTTTCAGAAAATTCTTTGTCCCGTTGATTATTCAAATCTTATGTATAAGGAATAATCAAATCTAAAAAACAGGTGAAACCTTATTTTACCTCCCCTTCTTTTTTTACACGCTGGTTCAGGCTTGTAGCCTGAACCGGAACATTTTGGTTCAATCGAGGACGATTGAACCAGCAATAGGATACCCCGAATATTCAACGATATCAACGACAGATACGACGAGAAATATATATGGAAATAATAATAAATTTGAACTTACAGTTTAAAATGAAGCCATCAAGGCTGAACTTCCGACATTAATACTCCGGGAGAGATAAAATGAACAAAACACTATTTCCAGGTGCATGGAAAGTTGCAACGATAATGGGAATACCCATGCGGGTGCATTTCTCGTGGTTTATCGTTTTTGGTTTGATAACGTGGTCTTTATCTACTCATTATTTCCCAAAGGCAGCGCCAGAACTTCCGGTAGCCTCTTACTGGATTAAGGGCACATTGGCGGCTTTGCTGCTTTTTGCCTCCGTCACGTTCCATGAGCTTTCCCATTCGTATATCGCCAAAAAATACCATGTCTCTATTATCAGCATTACCCTGTTCATTTTTGGGGGCATTGCACAGATGAAAGGAGAACCGCCGCATCCCAAAGCGGAGTTCAGGATCGCAATCGCAGGTCCCATTTCGAGCTTTCTCTTATCCTCTCTTTTTTTCCTGCTCTCTATAAGTACAACGGGTGGGCCAAGGGCGCTTTTTTCTTACCTTGCGCAAATCAATTTTATACTCGGCGCCTTTAATCTCATCCCGGGCTTTCCAATGGATGGCGGAAGGATACTCAGGGCAGCGCTGTGGAGCAGAACAAAAGATTTTTTTTATGCTACCCAGAAGGCGGCTAATTTCGGGCAAAAGATCGCCCTGTTTTTCCTCCTTTTTGGTATGTTTTTGATTTTTACAGGTTCTTCCGGTGGATTATGGCTGTTGCTTATAGGATGGTTCCTTTACATGGCAGCTCAGTCAAGCCAACAACAGGCAACCCTTCAGGAGGCGCTCTCAGGTATCAAGGTCAAAAACGTCATGGCAAGGGATATTGTAACCGTCAATTCCTCAATTCCCATCGATGAGGCGGTAGATAAGTATTTTCTTAGATATGGATACGGCGGATTCCCTGTAATGGATGACGGAACATTTCTGGGCATTATAACCCTTAAAGAGATCAAAGATGTTCCCCGAAAAGATTGGAGTAAAGTAAAGGTATCAGATATTTTAGTCCCCCATGACAAAAAATGGGAGGTATCTCCTGATTCCGATGTCATGGGATCTCTTGAATTAATGATAAAAGAAGACAAAGGCAGGATTATAGTCATGGAAAATGATAAGATCGTCGGTTTAATTACGAGAAACGGCATTGCACGATATTTGCAGATTATGGGCAAATAATTTGACAACTATTTTCAAGTTAATCCCCCTGGTTAGCAAAGGGGGAAACAGGGGGTTGTGTTTTTTCTTTGAATGAGAATATTTTTATAAAGAAACTATTCAGACCCCTCAGGCACATAAATTACTTTTCCATCTTTTAACCGGTAAGCAGTCCCTAGGCGAGTACCTTCCCCTTGCAATTTCTTGTCAGTAACCTTTTCAACTTTTATTTGCTTACCTTTCCTGGTAACAATCTCTACCCGACCATCATCATTTTGCTTGACCATCGTTACTTCTGTCTTTGGAGAAAGAAAATCAAGCAGGCTGTAGGCGCTGATTAAGGCGCCGATAAGACCTACAATGAATACTACTCCTACATCAAAAAGATTGGCCACACCTGACATGGGGTCTTCCTGATGAAGGTCGACTTCCTTTCCAATAACTCTGCGTCTTTTCTTAAGGTATCTCATTTCATGATACATTCCGTAAAATACTCAAGATTCTTTATATCGTCATTGATCCATCTATTTTTTACCGTTGAAAGATAATATGCGGCGATTCCAATCGCTAATCCTACAACGGTGGTAGTAAAAGCGATAATGATATTGCTCGACAGCTTTTCAAGATCACCCTGGGATAACGCTGATAAGGCAGGTCCCATCGGGATTATCGTTCCCATCAAACCGAGGGTGGGACCTACACGGATCATGAGTCGGAGTTTATCCAGACTTTTAACCATTTTTTGTTCCTTACTTTGCAACAGATACTCTATTCGAATCTCTCTGCCACTTTTATCCCTTTTCAATTCGTTCACAAGTTCTCTGAAATATTCTTGAAAACACGATGGCATCCTCTGTATCTCCTGAGATGTAAATCTGAGGATATTATCATTTGAAAAGGATTCTATAAATTCATTTGGATTTTGTTTTTGAGTTTGTCTCTTTCTCTCAAAATACTCTGAGACAAACCCGCCTATGGTTATAATCATCCAGACGAATAAGATGACCAACAGAATCATAACAGGATAGAGCATCGCTGATGAAATGACAGAAAGAATGTTTTGTAATAGATTGAGAAGGTTCATATTTAATCCTACTCTCTTGAAAATATAATTTAATAGCTCCAAAGGAGCGAAATAATATAGCCCAGGGCAGCGCCCTGGGGAAAAGAAGCAATCCAGCAATAACCCTGAAAGGGTGGCATAAAAGATACCACACGAATATGGTTTCAGTAATTTGACTGCCATTTGGCCATGTTGTTGTCCTTTTTATTCCGCTCCCCGTTTTCACGAGGACAAGTCTTTCAGCGCTTGAAAGGTATGGGGCATTCATACCCAGAGTGTTGCCCTTGGCTAGGGTATGTAAGCCCTTTGTGCTTTTGTTTGAAACAGACAACCCAAAGGCCGTAGAGACAATTCATGAATTGCCTCTACCATGGTAAAAGTCGCCGAATGCCTAGTTTATGCCTCAAGGCTGGTTCAGTCTTGCAGATTGAACCATATATTTGAACGGTACTCTAAAGCTTGAACTCGTGCTGTGAGACGGAATTATACCAAATGTTTCGGTTCAATCGAGGACGATTGAACCAGCGAA
>JANLHY010000011.1 GCA_024653795.1 Candidatus Brocadiaceae bacterium
CTTTTTTTTGTTGCAGGGTCTCCAGAATATCCGCATAATCAGCACTCCCCGTGATTGCTTTCTCGAAGATTGCCGGATTGGAGGTAACTCCCCCCAACCCGTCTTCTTCTACAAAACGACGTAATTCTCCGGTCGTGATGAGACCACGCTGAATGAAGTCTAACCAGACAGTTTGGCCATATTCTTTCAACATTAACAGGGGATTCATTTTTGCCCCTCCAGATTTGTTTGCTGTTGACTGTATCGGATCTCCAGTGCCTGTATCTTTTCCAACCTGCGCCGATGGCGCTCTTCCCCGGTAAATGTAGCTTCCACGAACGCCCGAACAAGTTCTCGTGCCAACTCAGACCCTACGACACATGCCCCCAGTACCAGTACGTTCATATTGTCATGTTCCACCCCCTGGTGAGCTGAATATGTGTCGTGACAGAGCCCTGCACGGATGCCAGGCAGCTTTGTCGCTGCCACCGAAGCGCCTACACCGCTGCAGCAGATCAGAATACCCCTGTCTGCCCGGCCATCTCGTATAGTTTCCCCTACAGCTTCAGCAAAATCGGGATAGTCCACATGGTCGGTGTTATGTGTACCCAAGTCCAAAACCTGCTGGTCTAGATTACGCAAGTATGCGACGATATGTTCCTTCAATTCAAAACCTGCATGATCTGCCCCAATAGCAATCCGCATATTTTACCTCGCTTTATTTCTGCTCATTCAAACCCCAATCATAATCAAGATATTTTACCGTTACCTTATTATTTCGAATAAATTCTGCATCTTTCTGATTTAAATACCTTGCAATATACTCTTCTAGCTTTTCACCTTTTTGAATAAAATCACCTTCATACCATTTGAAGATAGAAGAGAGATATAAGACCTCATTTTCTTTATCCAGAGAATTCCTGCTTTTATTACTGATAAATGAAATTGCCTGTGTCTCCAACTGTTGCTCCAATTTTTCAGCCTTATATGCCTCCGTTAATAATTTCGGGCAACTCATTGATGCACAGTTGATGGCAAAATGTATCCGTGGTTCCCGGAATGCCTCTCTGAGCCTTTCATTTTCAATTTTTTGCAGGGTGATCTTTCCCAGTTTTATCACAAACTCTTTTCGCTTAAAAAAGCTGTGAGGCAGCCAGCCCACGCCAAGGACACTCTTAATGGGATATTCTTCCAACACCCCTTTTAAAACAAATGCATTATACGCATTTATCCAGAAGGCCATGCGATGCTTGTCCGTTGGCAGTTTATCAGGGTCTGTAGTAGAGAGGTATTCGATATATCTCATAAAGTCCTTATCTTCCTTTAGCCCCTTATAATGAACCAAACCATCCTTTGAAACATAGCGACTTAAGACACTATCAAATAATGAGGCAGGATCACCACTTTCAGAGGCTGAAACTATCGTCACTAAGCAACTGCTAATCACCAATCCTAAGATCACTATAAAAAATTTCATCTTATCACTCCATTCTCAAAATTCACCACGGAATGATACAGAACATTACTGAAGGTTAGAGATAGAAAGCGGAGGTTATCCTATCCTCTGCCTCATTCGTGAAGTTCCGTGAAAATCCGTGGTGAACTATTTTGTCAATGTATTATCTAACCAAATATTCGTATCAGCTTCTTTGTGACTTTGGGAATCCACCCTGAGAATATTTTTTCAGCATAATATTTGTTCGTTGCCCTTCTTACAGCTTGTGACAAGGTTGGATAGACATGTATGGTATTGGTAATACTTTTAACACCAAGATTATTCTGCATTGCAAGAACAAATTCATGCACAATTTCTCCTCCGCGTGGTGCAAGGACGTGGGCGCCCAATATCTCACCCTTCTTCGTACAAACAATCTTAATAATTCCTTTGTCTTCACCCTCTATAACAGCCCTATCCAAATCCTTCACATCATACCGATACACTTTTATATGATTGTATCTTTGCCTTGCTTCATCCTCAGTTAATCCTACTCGACCCAGTTCCGGGTCGGTATAGGTAACCCATGGCACCACACGGTAATTTGCCTTTCTTTTCATAAAAGGAATCAAGGCATTAGCCACTACAAGACCCGCCTGATATTCAGCAACATGGGTAAACAAATATTGCCCTGTTACATCCCCGCATGCCCAGATATTTCTGGCAGTCGTACGCATTGATCTATTTACCACAATAGCCCTTTTTTCCACATCGACTCCGGCGGCTTCGAGATTAAGTCCCTCTAAATTAGGCGCACGTCCAATAGCAATCATAAACTCATCTGCCTGAAATGTCTTTTTCTGTCCACTACACACAGCTATCACTTCTATGCCCTTTTGATCTCCATTTTGTTTGACATGATCTACATCAATACAAGTATGTATCTCAATTCCTTCGTCCTTCAGAATAGACTCCAGGGTATCAGATATCTCTTTATCTTCACGAGGCAGCACCTGACCCATCTTTTCTAAGATGATAACCTTCACACCGAATCTTGCAAATACCTGCGCAAACTCAAGCCCTATCGGGCCAGCACCTAATATAATTATTGATTTGGGTAAATAATCCAATTCCAGGGCACTCTCACTGGTTAAATATTTAATGTTTTCGAGCCCTTTGACAGGAATAGCAACGGCTCTTGAACCTGTTGAGATGACAAATTTTTTACTGGTAATCTTCTTGCCGTCAAATTCAAAGGTGTGAGGGTCAACAAATTTCCCGTCACCAAAGAAGACCTGTATCCCCATATCCTCAAATCTTTTTGGATCGTCGTGCACGCCAACCTTTGATACTACATCCCTCATGTGGTTCATAATATTCTTAAAATCGAAGGAGACAGTTGTGTCATTCAGTCCAAATTCCTTAGACCTTTTCATAAGCGAAGCTATTTTTGCGGAGTGAATTAAAGCCTTTGTGGGAACACATCCATAATAAAGGCAGTCGCCACCCAGTTTGTTTTTCTCGATAAGGGCAACCCTGGCGCCAAGCTGGGCAGCTCCACTTGCAACGTTTAACCCTCCTGCCCCACCGCCTATTACCATGAGGTCGAAATCTCTCATAATGTTTTCCCTTCTTGGTATCTTAAACCAAAATTAAGCGTCTCGAAGACTATTAGCAAACATATACCATGGGTTTATTTTGTAAACCGGAAATTGCAGTAGTATGAAAATGCGCTTTTATTAAACGACTCATTTTCGTTCGATCTTTTGATGTCGATGGTTTCTCTTGCAAATGTGCCATGGCAACTCTTGCACTTCCATAGTTCGTGACCTTTGAACAATCCCTTTTGTCTTTGCATGCCGATGAGTATAAAGTTGCGTTCCATACAATGAGGACAGACAAATTCATCTTGTGTAATGTTTTCTTTAGTAATCATGATTAACACCTTGCCTTCTGTTTAGTTTTTACAGAAAAGTTGATAGTCGTGGTTATTCCTTACTCTCAATACGTTTCTGTTTTTTAAATTTTTTGTACAAAGTTGGCACTAATGAAATGAGTATCAATAGCGCACTTGCAATTATCAGGTTGATATATGCCGTTTTCCCACTCCCGGTTGCCCCTTTAAGGAGTGCATCTGCAAAGTAGGTGTAAATAAACGTGCCAGGCAACATCCCCAGAACTGAACCCAACAAATAATCACGGTATTTGATTTTAGAAAGTCCTGAACCAAGATTCAGCCCATTAAAAGGGATAAGGGGAATGAGCCTGAGGGTAAAGATAAACCGAAAACCATGATTTGCTACCTTTTCGTCAAATGCCTCTACCCTTCCCTTCATAAACCGGGAGATAAAATCGCGACCAAAGTACCTCGCCATTAGAAACGCCAGGGTAGCGCCCAGATTAGAGGCGAGTATGTTATAGATAGTACCCCATGCTACTCCAAATATTGCGCCACCACAGAGCGTTAAGAGTGAACCTGGCAGCGCAAGAACACATCCGATGCCATAGATAAGAATAAAACCCATAGGTCCCCACCAATGCTCTCTGAGTTGTGTAAGCAAATCCAAAAGCCTGTCTTTTTGGGTATATTGCGATAAGGATGTATACCGAAATGCAAAAAAAGCGCCCCCAATGATAATCAGGAGGACGACAAATTTTAGTATTGATTTCTTATCCTTCATGGCTTGTTTTCACACCTTCCTAATAATTTTTAGTAATTTGTCACTATTTAATGTAGATATCATGACATACTGATTTTCTGCTTCTTTCCATCCGACAATTTGGCAGGCGCCGCAAAAGCCGGTACCTGTGTATACCACCATCTTATCCGCCATGACCTCTTTCATCTTTGAAAAATCAATGTTAGAATTACAAACAATAGCTAACGTTATTGGGGTATCATCAATCATATAAAAAACCAGGGGTACATTTTTGCCGTTAACACTAGTCAAAGATGCACCCACTAACTGTACATTTCCTTTCATAAAAGGAAGCGTTACCGTTAAACCAGTTTGTCTTTGGAAGTACTCCACAATGGCTTTGGTATTTTGTATCTGTATATTTTCTTCAATGCCAGGCAGGGTTACGCTTAGACCCGTTTGATTTTGAAAGTGGCCTATAATCTCTCTGGCATTCTGTAAACGTATGTCAGGAACAAGCTGTTTCATCATGTAGTCGTGATATTTTGACTCTGCGAGGTAAAAAATATTATTTTTCTTCAGCTTGTTTTGTATTACGAAAAAACAAGCAATAAGAATTATTGCTGTTGCTATGCCAGAAACTAATGCAAATCTGCTTCTCAACAAGAAATTCTTTATAAATAGAGTGAAGAAGTTTGGTTTTCTTTCTGCGCTTCTCAAAATTATTTGCTCAAGGTATACAGGGGCTTTTACCTTGCAAACAGTTTCTTTCACCCTTTCCTGAAGCAGCCTTTCCTTTTCTATTTTCAGGCCGCATGCATGGCACATATTAACATGTGCCAGAACCTCGATATTCCTTTCAACATCGAGTTCGCTGTCGAGAAAGGCATAAAAATATTTTCTTACATCTGTACAATTCATTTCTTATTCTCTTTCGTAACCGTGTTTTTTTGCATAACCTGTTAATTTTTCCTTTAACATCTTTCGTCCCCTATAGATTCTGGACATCACTGTGCCAATGGGACATTCAAGCATTTTGGAAATCTCCTTGTAGGAAAGGCCCTCTACTGTCGAAAGTAAGATCACCAGTCGAAAATCCTCAGGTAATTCTTCCAGTGCTTTTTTCACATCTGCGTCGAGCAATTCATTAAATTCTGCCTCATTTTCTGTAGTTGAGGACGTTAATACTTCTTCTTTTATTGATTCATGAAAGGATTCTATATTGTCAAAATCAACCAAAGAGGGTTCCGCTTTGTCTTTCCGATATTTATTGATAAAAGTATTCATTAATATTTTAAACAACCACGCCTTTACATTATTAATTTCTTTATTATTCTTGAGAAATTTGAATGCCTTTAAATAGGTTTCCTGAACCAGGTCGTCTGCGTTATTTTCATTCTTAACAAGATATAATGCCGATCTGTATAAAGCATCTATATGAACAAGAAGACTATCTTTTTGGCTCAAGATTTATTACCAAGAAAAATATAATAATATTGATATGTCATAGCAACATTATGATGCAGGAAAGTCAGCAGTTACAAAAATATCACCATTTTACGGACAAATTTCACTTTTATAGTATTAATGACAAATAATAATCAAGGTTTATTCCTGTAAAATAAAAAACCTTGTAACAATTTAGTTCTTTGAAAGAAACGACCGCTAAATACCTGCATTAGTAAAGGCAAAGCAATTGATGGTATCAAATCAACACACCCCTGAATCCCCTCTTTTTAGAGGGGACTTCCACCCTCCCCTCTATCAAGAGGGGGCGGGGGTGTGTTTTAGGACGACAGAATGCTTTGATTTCTATACAGATCGGTAAAGCTAATTTCTATTGAGATTTTTCAAAATACTAAATTGTTACAAAACCATTTACTTTGCGTCCCCTGATTGCTCAGGGTTTGCCTTTATCGGAGTGTTTTCTATTTATTAACTAAATCTAGCAAATCGAATAAAATTCGATTGCAGGTTTAAAATGAGCTTTATTCGGTATTGCCTAACAATTCCTTTATTTTGTTTTTCAATTCGCTCAAATCAGAGGACTTTATAATATAAGCATCGGCTCCCCATGACATAAAATTATCCTTGTAACAGCTATAAGCCGTATTAATAATAATCGGTATCTTTTTACGTTCATTTATAATTCTGCCCATCGACTCAAAAAAGTCCATCTTTGGTATAATGATATTCATTACTACCAGGGCTGGAGCGTGTTCTTGTAATTTCTTTACAGCTTCACTATCATCCTTTGCGGTAATAATATTATATCCTTCTAATGATAGCTCTTGCTTATAGAGTAAAAGTTGATATTTATTATCTTCTACTACAAGGATCGTTTGTCGAGAAGACACCGTTCTTACCTTCTTTTATTTAATGCCCTCATAGAAACGGAGCATCTGATTTATCTGAGCAGTACAAATATAAAACCAATGACAAACAATAAACAAAATATATTCCCACAAAATAGAAAATATCTGTAAGCTCTTAAATTATTAAGCTGTTTATCCTTTTCATGCATCTTAAAAAGTCTTCTCCGTCGAGTATCTGGAATTAAATATCTTATGTTTGGTAACATATGAGGCTAATAAGAATTGATTTCTGAGAGAAGTTCGCAGGATGCCACTATTTTCCCATCTTCTCACAGAGGAAAAAATCCTTTCGTTTAGTATGGCCATTTTCCCGTGTTTCTTGAGTCGCCAAATAAAATCCAGATCCTCACAGACATTCATCTCCTTAAAACCACCTATTCCCATAAATATAGACCTCTTAACAAATAACCCTTGATCTCCATAAGGTAATTTGAACACCTGTGAGCGAAGGTTTATTCCGACTTCTATCAATCGGTAAGGAAATTTATTGGATAATAATTTTATTTTAAACGCACCGCCTACGATGTGGTTATTTTCAAAAATATGCCGAATGTTCAGTAAAACATTTGTTGGTAATATACAATCTGCATGGAGAAAAAGGAGAATCTCCCCGTGGGCGTATAATGCCCCTGTGTTCATCTGAACGCCACGCCCCGTCGGGGAGGAAACTACCTTGACTTTTTTGTGTAGTTTCACAATTTCTATTGTCCTATCATTACTTCCTCCATCAGAAACTATTATTTCCGCATTTGGAACCTCCGCAACGCTTCCAAGACATTCCCTAATGTTCTTTTCTTCATTAAGAGTAGGAATTATTATTGAAATTTCTTTTTGTGTCATAATTAGACGTTTGTATACCAAATCGATTATTCTGACTCTTTACAACCCTGCTATAGTATTACTTTGTAAAAACATCTTTTCTTTGTAAGTTTTTGTTCATTAAAAACCAGTAAATCCGAAGCACTAAAGCCGAAATAATTTCAAAATTACAAATTCAAATGTTCCAAACCTCATTTCCAATCCCCGATCGAAGTCGAGGACAGGTTTCAGCCATTTGATATTAGAATTTGTTTCGGATTTCGATATTTGAATTTCGAATCCCCGTTCGCTGACGAGGACAAGTTTGTCAAAAAAAACAAACGATAGTATTATTATTCAGCACCGAGTAACTCTTTTTGGTTGCGGCTACGCCGCGCCAGGTATGTCAACTACAGTTTTTCGATCTTTATATCATCGTAATATGCAATGGCAGATTCTCCCGTATTGTCCGTATCTGTCATAATGGCTATTCCTTCTACAGGTGGTGGTTCTTCTCCAAAACACATCTTGAAATCCTTATAAACATTTCTTCGTTCCGTGATCCATTTTCCTATATTTTCATTACCACTCTCAACTGCGACCATAATTGACCGTGAATAGTATGGGCTCGGAGTATGCTTCCCTTTCGGGAGTTTGTTTCCCCAGAGGTAAGTAATTTTCTTTGCCAGCGATGGAAACCAATGAGGGAATATTACGCATACCCTTGCAGCATAATCGTCCGAATCTTTTTTCATCTCATCGCCTTTGTTAATAATATTTTCTACCTTCCATCTCCATGAAAGTATCGGGTAATTCTGAGGATCGTATTCATATTTAAAAATCAAGGCAGATGCCGAAGCATTGCTTTCAGCCTTCAGTACATGACCATTATCTGTTTTGACAATACTGTATTGAGTCTCACCCTTGAACATCTCACATTCCCATTGAGGCTTTAATCCGTTTTCAAAATCATCAATAGTTATGATTTGTCCAGCAGCACAGTTTATGGAAAGGCATACGATAAACAGGATTGCAAACAGAACGGCTTTCATTGAAATTCATGTCCACTCTTGAATTGATTTTATGGGGCCTCTTTTAAAATAGTCCATAAATGGCGTTGCAATGGGCTGAAATGGTATTCACATGCGGCGGCCGCTTCTATAGAATGAGAACTCGACCACAGCTTTTGCCGGCTTGCCGCCTATTTCCAGCACGGGATAAGCCAGGAAATTAATGGGGCCTGAAGCGGGACCCGGGGTAACCACAAGGTCGCGGCCTCTGCTGAACTCGAACCGATTGGCTGGGTGATGACCAAAGTAGTAGGCTGCCAGGCTTCTATACTTGTTGGCCTCGCTGATGTCGACGGGCCACCATTTACCCTCGGCGTAGAATTCTGCCCAGCAATGGTAGCCGGATATCCTGCCCTCATTGCGCTCCGACGGGATTGCCGCGCCGATGGCGAAGCGCGCTGGAATGCCAACGGCCCGCGACAGGGCGATGAAGTATGCATGAAAATCAGAGCAGTTGCCGGTGAGCTCGTTACAGGCATACACGGCATCACCATGGCCCCATCCGTATCCATACTTCATGTAGCGCATCTGGTCGATAACGTAATCGTAGAGGGCGCTCGCTCGTGCTAAGTCGCCCTGCTTGCCCCCGACAACTTCCTCAGCGATCGTGCGGAACTCCTCGTTAACTGGCACCAAACGCTCCGGCTTCAGGTACTTTCCGGCATCGGACAACGGATCCACATAGGCGGTCTTCTCAATACGCTGCACTAGAAAACGCATCTCGACGGCTTGGTTGCCGTGCTCCGGGCTAAGTTCAAGAAAAAGTACGCGGTTGCCATGCACAGGCTCCTCCAGAATGCACTGTTCCCCGGGAACTTTTATGGCTGTTACCTCAACCGTTTGAAATGCATCCGTGGCCGGCATAGGCAGCCACATGTGCGCGGAATCGGTCAGTTCAGGCAGTATGGCCCTATAGACGAATTCAAACGCGTCACGGTCTGTGACGATACCCAGCAGATGGTGTGGTGCGACCGTTACGGGAACCGTGTGCCATGTTCCGTCCCGCTTCTGTTCCCAAGTGTAGAGGGGTTGTCCGTTGATCTTATGAACGATCGTCTCTGTGACGGTCATCAAGCCCGGATCGCCTTCCAGAAAGAAATCCACATCATAAACATCACCCTCGGTGTCGACCATGTCCACGCAGGCAAAATGGCTGCGGGGACCCAGATTCGACAGGTATTCCGTGTGGACGCGAACCAGATTCAGGCGGAGCTCTCTGTCGCTGAAGGGAAGTCTGAAATGCCCTTCGCCCAGGCGGATCTGTTCTTCGATATGGCACTCGATGCCTGCCTGTATATCCGCTGTTACCACATTTTGCACGGGGGTAAATACGTCCCGCATCTCTTTTCGCCCACAGCCCGCAAACACAGCGCAGACTGCCACTGCTACTGGAAGGATTGTTCGCCAGCTCATAGAAGGTTTTCCCCTGAAAGCCAGTCTGTATTCAAGAGACCTGGCATCACTTTGAGTCCCCCGCCTTCATGTTACAACCCGACAGGAATACGAAAACATTGTCGACAACAGTGTAGCGCTCATTGCTCTCATCATAATCCGAATACTCCTTTTCTTTCTGGTCAGAACGTTTACCCGCAACCGACAGGTAGGCTGGTTTTTTAGCGTCTCTAACACAGAGAATTCTCATCCGTTTAATCTGCATGTATTAGGGATGGCCAGGATGCTCCTTCTTTGCGGGCTCAGGATATTCCTTTTCAACTATGATAGCCTTCTTTTCCCAAAGGTCTTTCTTTTTATTATAGTCCCAGGTGTAATTTTCATTGCCATTCACCTTGTGGACGGAAATACTCGTTTTATCAACTCTTAAATTACCCTTGTCTGTCCCCTGCACGAAGAAGTCCAGGTCGTACCTGTTACCATCTTTTCCTTTAAAGTCTGCGCAGACAAAATATTCATCGGTTTTTGTCGGAGAGAGCCGCTCCCGATGCACCCTATCAAGCGTTAGCTCCAGATCCTTTCCTGTGTTCTTGTCATGATACTTGAAAACTCCATCTTTGGAATTATTTCGAACGTATTCCTCGGAGAATTTTGCCACATCCTCCTTGATTATGCGCGGTTTTTCTTCCTCCGTACGAGGCGCCATTTGCCCTGGGTGCTCTCCACCGAACAGAGTACTTACAGTGTTCAATCCCAATATAATCGATAAGATCGCTGCAGCAGTCAAACTTTTTCTCAATAACATGGATAAATTCATGGTTGGATCTCCTTTATCAAAAGGTAAACGAATCTGTAATGGCAGTTGTGCCTTGAAAAGTATAACTACCAATCGCCATACAAATTCACTGGCATTAAAGATACAAAATGACATTAATTTCTACTCTGAACTACCTCCTTTCCTGAAATATTGCTATCAAATCTTAAAATGCGTAACTGCGGTTGCTCGAAATTTCACTCATAATTGTGGTTTTTTAATATTAAAGACAAATAACAATCAAGGTTTATTCCTGCAAAATAAAAAACCCTTTACTTTGCGTTCCCTGATTGCTCAGGGTCTGCCTTTATCGGAATATATTCTATATATCCTTCTAATGATATTTCTTGCTCATAGAGTAAAAGTTGATATTTATCGTATTCTACCACAAGAATCGTTTGTCGGGGAAGCGCCATTTTTTACGATTTACTTACTTGAAGACACATTGAGCAGTTTAAGCATTTCTT
>JANLHY010000580.1 GCA_024653795.1 Candidatus Brocadiaceae bacterium
CATTGAGAGCGAACAAGCTAATGAAACAGCAGAGGTCGCTGCTTAGGAGAAAAAATGGACGCCACTGAAAAAATTTCAACTAAAAACTTGACAAGCTCTTTTGAAATTGGGAAGTATCCGGTTACTAACCAGTGGTATGATGAATTTATTCGTGCGGGTGGGTATGAAAATAAGGAATACTGGAACAATAAAGGGAAAAAGTGGCTTGAGGAAACAAAAATAAATGCAATAATGTTGAAATAGGAATAGATAAAACCTCGACAGTGGGAATTTTTAAAGAGGGGAACACACCAACGGGTGTTACAGATCTCAGTGGAAATGTATGGGAGTGGACGAGTAGCGGGTATGAGATGGGATGGCGTTCATGTTTGCGTGGCGGTTCCTGGAGCGTTCGAGGTGAGGGCTGCCGCTGCGCCAATAGCTTCCCTAGCGACATAGATAACAGGTACAAGGGTATAGGGTTTCGTTGCGCCAGGACTCCGAAAAGATCTTAAACTTTGATGCTTTTAGTTTTTTACCCTTTGCCGCCGAAGGCAGACGGAAATTTTACTGGGTGAATGCAGGGCATTAAAAAGTAAAAGTATTATTTGAACACGTTTTATTTTAACACCCTGTTATTTTACCCGCAAAACACGCGGAAAGAAACGAATTGAATTTAGTTATTTTCGTGTCTTTCGTGGGCAAATTGAATTTCTTGGACTTTAAAATAATTTTTCAAAACATTTTGGAAGGGAAGATATTATGGGATTTCCAGAACATCGACTACGCCGGTTACGTAAAAACGAAAATATGAGAAGAATGGTCAGAGAAACGCATCTGTCTATAGACAACCTGATTATGCCCCTCTTTGTCCGGCCTGGGAAAGGCATTAAACAGCCGATACCCTCTATGCCGGGGAACTACCAGATGTCCGTTGATAAGCTGGTTGAAGAGGTAAAAATCCTGGAGGGGCTTGGAATTCCGGGAATTATTCTCTTCGGGATTCCTGATAAGAAGGACGAAATGGGCTCCGATGCCTATTCCGAGGAAGGGATAATCCAAAAGGCAATTATCGCTATTAAAAAAGAAGCACAGAATATCCTTGTGATTACGGACGTCTGTATGTGTGAATATACCAGCCACGGACATTGCGGATTTGTCAGAAGGGACGAAAAGACAGGCCATTTTGATGTGGATAATGACATGACCCTGGAACTCCTGGTAAAAGAGTCAGTTTCTCATGTGAAGGCAGGCGCTGATATTGTAGCCCCCAGTGATATGATGGACGGCCGTGTGGGGGCAATTCGTGATGGACTTGACGAAAACGGCTTTGAACATATCCCCATCATGGCATACTCTGCCAAATATTCATCAGGTTTCTATGGGCCATTCCGTGAGGCTGCCGAATCTACACCTGGGTTTGGGGATCGTTCGTCTTACCAGATGGACCCCCACAATGCTAATGAAGCGTTGCGTGAGGTGGCGCTGGATATAGAAGAGGGGGCTGATATTGTGATGGTAAAACCTGCGCTGGCATACCTTGATATAATCCGCATGATAAAAGATAAATTCAACTATCCTGTTGCGGCTTATAATGTAAGCGGTGAATTTTCAGTCGTGAAGGCAGCGGCAGAGAAGGGGTGGATTGATGAAAAGCGCGTTGCCCTGGAAATTTTGACAGGTATCAAACGCGCCGGCGCTGACATGATTCTTACCTATTGGGCAAAAGATGCCGCACAGTGGCTGAAAAATAAATAACTATACATTAGCCACAAATGGACGCGAATTAACACTAATTTTAATTTATGGAAAGAGTTTGGTAAACATTTATGAAAGAAAAAAGGAAACCCGATAGGTTGGATTTAGAGACCGTCAGGAATCAGATACTGGATTTTGCATGTACCAAGCATGATTTTAAGCTGGAGTCGGAGGACTTCCCATTCGATGGGAATTGGAATGGTGTGTTTCTTGTGAAATTCAGGGATAATTCTGGGGAAGAAAGGCTGTATTGCGAGGCGCCTCTGGGTGAGCATTTTGTCAGGTTCGGGCTTGATTTGGAGGTTATTGAAAAGGTCTGGCAGCGGGAACATGAAAACATCTTCCGTGAGGCGTCTGGATATGACGTGGCAATTTATCCTTCACACGCGCCGGAAGATGGGAAACGGCATTGCCGGCTTTCCATACGGGCATGGATTCCGAATTTTGGGCAGCGCATTTTTGGTCTAACCATTTCCAATCTCATGGATTGTAAAAAGGCGATTTTACTGATGCTTTCGAGGGGATAGCCTGAAACGTTTAGTATCTTTTAAAAACAATTTTGATATTTAGTGATATTGATCTTATCTGGCGAATTACACAATTTTTCCACTACGCATACATTACAGAGTGGCTTTCGTGCGATACAGGTACGACGACCGTGTGTTCCGATGACAAGACATGATATTGTCCATTTTTCTTGAGGTATGATTTCGCAGAGTTCCTGTTCGACCTTGTCGGGATCGTTTGCTGCGGCAAGTTCTAAGCGGTGATAAACGCGAAAAACATGGGTATCCACGGCTATGGCCTGCTTTCCAAAGACATTACCTAATAGCACATTAGCTGTCTTTCTACCCACCCCCGGCAAGGTAACAAGGTCTTCCATCGTATCAGGCACATTTCCTCCAAACCTTTCGACTAACTCTTTATTGCATGCAATAATATTTTTTGCCTTATTTTTATAAAAACC
>JANLHY010000591.1 GCA_024653795.1 Candidatus Brocadiaceae bacterium
CTTTTTGTAGCCAGTTTCGTTGGAGAAGCAAATATTATGCAGGTAAAAATTGTCGGGAAAGACATGGTATTGACACCATGGGGTGAATTAGTATGTAACACAAAAGGTCAGGAAGGAAAAAACGCCTATCTCTTTTTTAGACCGCATCACATAAAAATCGAGGAAAGCGGCCATTGTCATGGCACAATAATCAACCGGGACTTTGTCGCGGGAGTATACAAGTATCAAGTTTCAGCAAACGGAATTGAATTTAAATTACAAGGTCAAACGAAGCATGATATAGGTAAATTTATAAAGTTCTCCATCAGAAAAATGGATATATTATTCTTTTAAATAACAAAAAAAGGGTTGTGTTGTTTTTCCTCACCGATAGTGGTAAATGTACCATGCCCCGGATAGACTATTACATGGTCTTCCAAGGTAAACAAGCGGGTTTTTATCGAGCTAATTAGTTTGGTGTAAGAACCACCGTAGAGGTCTGTCCTCCCAATCGAACCTGCAAAGAGCGTGTCCCCAACAAATACGGCATCATTGATGAGGAAACATATACTACCGGGGGAATGACCTGGTGTATGTATGATGCGTATAGTCTCGTCGCCGATAAGAATTTCCTCATCATCTGCAAGTTCCCTGTCGACCCGCGGTACGGGAATGGGTGGTAGTCCAAAAGCATCTGTTTGATCATTCAAATAATTAAGAAGCGGAATATCTTCCCGATGAAGCAGGAACTTTGCCCCTGTCAAATCCTGCAGAGGTTTCACTCCCCCTACATGATCGAAATGAGCGTGAGTATTTATAATGAATTGTATGGTAAGGTTGTGTTTCTTTGTGAGATTCAGGATTTCTTCCGGGTTGCCGCCGGCATCAATAACTATCGCAGTATTGTCTTTTTTAGAACCAACGATGTAGCAGTTTACTGCTAAAGGACCAACCGTCAGCGTCTCGAAAATTATCTCAGGTAATATCATTAGCCGGCGAATTTGACCCTGCAGTAATAGGGAAGGGCTCTTTTATTAAAAGTCTCGCCTTCCGTTGTTTTCTTTACTTCTATGGTCTCTTTTGCAAAGGTGCTATGGCAACTCTTACAACTCCATAGTTCATGATCTTTGAATAACCCACTTTGCCTTTGCAGACCGATAAGCACGAAGCTCCTCCCTGCACAATGAGGACATACAAATTCGCCTTGTTTCATGTCTTCTTCAATAACCATAACTGTCTCTCCACATTAGAAATCAGTTGCCGAAATATTTAAAACTATAGGTGCTTAATAAAATATTTTGACATTTTTAGCAAAAAAATGTAGCGCCGATCCCTTGTGGTCGGCATGAGCCTGCCCCGTACTTGATACGGGGGCGGGGGATAAATCACCCGCGCTACGGATTCCGACTCGTTCTAGTTAAGAAACCTGACTTAACATTTTTTAAAGGTACTTTAACCGACCTGTTCATAAAATTTACAAATAATCTGCTTCCAACCTGCATAACAATGACTGCCACTACTATACTTAAACCAAGCGACATAGCGGCAGCATTAATCTCCAGGAATAAGCAGGCCGAAAGTAACATTGATCCTATGATGAAGTACTTCAGGAAACTTATCTTGAGGAAAAAACCCTTAATTTTCTCCCTCTTATGTCGCACCGCATATTGTATCGCCCACCATGTAGTCTTTAATAAAGCAATGCTGATAAAACATCCTATGGCAATGCTTGTCGTTAACACAAAAGACATATACGATAGTGAACCGGCTATTATAATCAGCGAT
>JANLHY010000753.1 GCA_024653795.1 Candidatus Brocadiaceae bacterium
AGAAAGTTCTTCAAGTTTTTTATTGGCCTCGATGAGATTGTGTTCCATTTGCTTTCTTTCGGTAATGTCACGAATGATACCGGTAAAATAATGCCGCTCCTCAGTCCTCCATGCCGATAAAGATAATTCTATCGGAAACTCGTTACCATCCTTTTTTACACCAACTACTTCCACAGTACTCCCGATAATCTTGGGTATGCCTGTATTCAGGTATCGTTTCATACCGTTCTTGTGGGCATTACGATACCGTTCCGGCATCAGTGTGGTAATATTGATGCCGATAATTTCATCCTCGTATCCGAATATCTTTTTTGTCGCAGGATTGCAAATAATGATACGGTCTTCTACATCTATTGATATGATGGCATCCACAACTGTTTCTGTAATAGCACGATATCTTTCTTCCAGCATCTTTAGCTGTCTTGATAATTTCCCTATGGTCCTGTTCAGAATCTTAATTTCTTCTTCGTGACTGTTCATCACTGATTTTTGCTCAATAGGAATAGTATATTTGGTATTTGCAATATCGATTTAACTTACTGGTATTATTAAGACAAATTACCGTTTGTCAATAGAATTGTTAAAATCATTTTGGACAGCCCCTATTGACTGAAAATTTCCGATGGATTGAGGTTTATTTTCTTGCCAAATGGGAAGATAACTGGTTTGATAAAAAGAAGATTTGCCAAAAGGTGCTTAATAAAAGATACGGGAGCGGGGGATAAACCACCCGCGCTACGGATTCCGGCTCGTTCGGGTTATAGGATTGCTCTGTAAAAACTTCTTCCCCCCATTTTCATGAGGGCAAGTTTGGGGAAAGTTTTTTACCTCCCTGTTCCCCCCCCTGCGAAAAGGGACTAGGAAGCTTTTAATCTTACCACCCCTTCATCCCCTCCTTCGCAAGGAGGGGAGAAAGAGAGGGGTCTTTTAGTTGAGGCAGTACTGCGCTATGAATTACAAGCTTTTAACAATTCGATGTATGCTGTTTTTACAGATATGTTTTTCTGTAATATGTCTGTCGCTGACAGATGCATTTGCCTATCAAAACACCCTCGAAAAAATAAAAAGCTCTGGGGTGTTAACCTGGGGATTTAATGCAGAGGGGGGCGCCCCTTATGTATTCCACGACCTTAAACACTCCTCAAAACTTATTGGTTTTGAGGTTGAGCTTGTAGAGGCAATCGCCAGAGAACTGGGGGTAAAAGTGCAATGTTTCCAAAATGTCTGGGACAGCATCCTGCTTTCCCTTCAACGCGGAGATTTTGATATTGCACTTAACGGCATAGAAATTACACCCGACAGGGAACAATCCATCTTATTTACTCGTCCGTACTATGTGTATGCAGAGCAGATTGTTGTCCGCGCCGCAGATAATCGCATTAATAGTCTGGAAGACCTTCGGGGTAAGAAGGTTGGTACTTTATATAACACGGCAGCAAAACGAATGCTGGAAGAAATGGGAGAAGTTACCGTCAATATCTATAGTGGACAGGTAGAACCATTCAAGGACCTTTCTTTAAACCGTATTGACGCTGTCTTTGTCGATTTACCCATTGCTTCTTACTACGCTATGCCTAATCCACAACTGCGTTTGGTAGGCAAACCTGCGGGAGAGGGATATTACGGAATAGCTGTGCGAAAAGAAGATACAGCCCTGGCAGAGGAGTTGAATAAAATCATCGAGAAACTCTTAAGAACGGGGGAATTAAAGAAGATTTATGGTAGATGGGGTTTGTGGAATACTGCGCAAGAAAAACTTTTCTTGCATGAAGAGCTTTTACAAAAGCGTTAAAACGAATTATCCTGCCGCAGGCATTGCGTATTGCCATACCACCCATGACTAATGATTTTATTGCCCTTTTTAAAGACTCTTCTATCACATGATAGAAATTTGTAATCTATTCAAGCAGTATGGCCATCAACCCCTATTCAAGGGACTTCACTTAGATATGCCGAAGGGAAGAATTTAATTACAGTGCCTTTTCAATTTTAATAATCTCATACGTAGTTTCCCCTTCGGGAAGCTTGATTTTTATTATCTCTCCTACCGTTCTGTTCAGCAGTCCTTTTCCGACTGGCGACAAATAAGAAATAATATTCTTTTCGATATCGATATCCCATGGACCTAATATTGTATATGTTTCTAATTCTGTCTTTCCCTCATGCCTTAAGGTAACTCTGGTACCGGGAGACACGATATCGGAGTTAACGGAATGTGGTTCAATAATGACAACCTTCTGTAATTCTGCTTTCATGCGTTCTGCTTTTCCTACAAGCATTGCCTGTTTTTCCCTGGCTGCCTTATATTCTGCATTTTCTCTAAGGTCACCGCGACTAATGGCTTCCCCAAGATCACGCGCATTCTCCGCAAATTCTTCATTCATGAGATGATCAAATTCACTCTTTTTCTTTTCATACCCTTCTTTCGTGACATAAATTTTATTTTCATCCAACGTTGGGATGCCTGGTTCTTCAAATAGATCAGGAAAACGGTCACGAATTGCATTTTCAATAGAAACCTTGAACCAATCTTCCAAACCCTTACTGCTTGAGACTATGTCAAATATACTTTCTGCATTTGCGTCACTCAGGATATTTATGGCGTAGCCGGTACCTTTGTCCTCCAGAAGATTTACGATCTTATTGAAGATGGTCTTTAAATCTCCATCACGCCCTTTCTGAATCTTAAAATAAATGTTGTCTAATAATTCAATTAACCGATTAAACATGGTAGCGGAATCGACATTCTGATAAAGTTCGGTATATCGCCCCTGCATTCCATTTTTACAAAACCAGATGTAATGTTCCGGATATGCATTGAAATGGTTGGATACCTTTAAGGCTATTTCTTCGATAGTGTGCTGCTTGTTTTCAGCAATAAGGCCTTTGATGATGAATTCCCAGAGGTTTCCGCTATTGACAAAAAATATGGAAATGAATTCATCCTGCCATTTTTCCGGTTTAACCTTTTTAATTATACCAAGGGACTGTTTCCTGTATTCTAATATACTCATATTATTGATAAGTTCCGGAAGGCGCTCTTCCCCGCGAATAAATGCCTCGACATTGTTTATGTATTTCCCCGGTTCCACCTTGAGGCATCCTTGTATCTCTTCAAGAAGTAAAAGGCACTCGATGGCCAATGAAAGCTGAGTCCCATATAATTTATCAGCCTCTTTGACGAAAAGATTGGTAATTTCATTCAGGGTTTCTTTGCACAGTTCAGTATCTTTTGTTTCGGAAATATATTTTTTGGCAATTTCTATCTTTTTATCGATTTCCTGGTTATGGGTCAGCCTTTCGAGTATCTCCTGATGGTGTGTCATTGGCACGGTGCGGAACTCAATAAAGGAGGTAGTAGGAGTGCCATCCGTGAGTTTTATATATGGATCCTTTTTGAGTAATTTTTTTGTGCTTGTCCACCATTTGCTCCATTCCTCCGATGGTATAACGCCTGATATGAGGCGGTTTTTTATATGAGATACCGATGCCTTTCCTTTAAAATATTTTATAGTTAGTCTAATCAAGCCCGCAGGATCTTCTTTAATCATTTTATTCAACACTTCCTTTTGGGCATAGATCATTGCCAGTAAATCATCCTTTTCCAGTTTCTGTAATATTTCCGGGGCAATATCCATAGCCATGCTATGGTTACTCTTCTTTTCAAAATTTATATTTACCTTTTCTCCGTCTGCGTCAACAGAGACAACTTCACCTACTCCCCAACTCTTGTGATAGACATAATCGCCGCAATCCAAATAAAAATACTTCTCTAATTTTTTCATAGCGCCCTGGATATCTGTCCCTGTAGCTATACCAGTCTTTTCGACCAGATCATTCGTATAGGGTCTATCTTTATAAATATTTGAATAACACTCAGCAATCTCATTTGCCAATCCTTTTTCTTTTGGATTATATTCCAATACCCTTTTTAACACCTTTAAAACCTCCGGATAAAGCCCTTTTTGTTTGTAATAAGGCACAAGCATCATCAGGAATTCATGAGCCCGTTTTCGTTCTTCCCGTTTTATAAGGAGTTCAACCACATCAAAAAGAGACTGGAGATCCTTGTTGTTGGATTCGACAATTCCCAGCCATGCTTCTTCAAGCTTATCATACTGCTCTGCACTAACAAGGGACATCAGTTCGTTCGTATC
>JANLHY010000602.1 GCA_024653795.1 Candidatus Brocadiaceae bacterium
ACTTGACACTTTTTACTTTCGTGAATATAATAGTCCCATCTGACCTATTTTAATGTATAGGAATTTTAATCGTAATAGTTCCACTATCTTAGACAGGATTAACAAGATAAAAGCTACCTTAATTCATCCTGATTATCCTGTTAATCCTGTCAGAAATTAATTTAAAATATTTTTTCTTTGTGCCTTTGTGGTTAAATTTGTTTTTGGTTGCGGCTTTGCTGCGCTATGAAATTCCCGAATGGGTATCAATTTCAGACACATCGCAGGGCTTGCCGATATGATACCCCTGGGCATAATCTACCCCGTATTTAGACAATAATTGCATCGTTTCCTCGCATCCCACAAATTCAGCAACGGTCTGTTTCCCCAACCCATGTGCTATTTCCACTATTGCTTTCACCAGATGCTGGTCTGTAAGGTTATGTTTTAATTCAGCGATAAAGCTCCCGTCAATTTTCAGATAATCCACGGGCAATCGCTTGAGGTAACTGAATGAAGAAAAACCCATACCGAAATCATCGAGACCAAACCGGCAGCCTATACTTTTAAGTGCAATAATGAAACGCTGCGCATCAGCCATGTTCTCGATCACGGCAGTTTCTGTAATTTCAAATACGAGGGTCGCAGGATTGATGTTGGCAGCCGCAAACTCCTGTTTGATCAGAGGCAATAATTCCGGGTCAGTAAAAGCCTTGCCAGAGAGATTGACTTCAAGAAATAAGCCTCTGTCAGTAAATTTTTGTTCGGCAATGAGGTGAATGGCGCGTCGCACCACCCAGCGGTCAATATCACGAATAAGACCGGAACGTTCGGCAATCTTGAGAAAATCCTGGGGGGAAATTAATGCGTCATTTTCATTCCCCGATCCCTGACGAGGACAAGCCACCATGCGTAACAAAGCCTCATAGCCCATAATCTTCTTCTGCCGTATATTCGATATCGGTTGTAAATGCAGCACGAATCGATTATTCTTTAATGCATCCCGGATACGTTCCTCCCAGTCCACTCGTAACTCATAATGTTTTTCCTGGCCAGGTGAATACACACAAACACAGTTGCGGCCTTTTTCCTTTGCCCTGTACATGGCGAGATCGGCGTACGCAAGCAACTTTTCCACATCATTTCCGTGGTCGGGAAACAAGGCAATACCGATGCTGGTTGTAATACCACCAGGGTGTCCATCTTTATTCACCTTGATAGTTCCTCTCGCTAACTCCAGGATTTGCATTGCGAATGACAGCGCCCGATATGCATCAGTAAAAGGGAGGATGATCGCAAATTCATCGCCGCCCAGCCTGGCGATGATATCGGTCTCACGTACCCGCGCCCGTAGCAGACAGGCGAAATTTATGAGGATTTCATCCCCTTTCTGGTGGCCAAGGGTATCATTAATATATTTGAAGTTGTCCAGGTCAATAAATAACAATGCTCCAGTGGATTCATGTCGTTCCATCTGCGCAACCCAGTCTTCCAACTCTTCCCGGAACCGGCGGCGGTTAAAGAGATTGGTGAGCGGGTCATTATTAGCCAGGTATTCAAGATGCGCCTCGGACCTTTTGCGTGCAGTAATATCTTCTTTAATCGCAAGGAAGTGGGTAATGACCCCTTGAGCATTTTTGATGGGTGAAATGGATGCATACTCCCAGTAAAGTTCTCCGGTCTTCTTCTTGTTCTGAAATTCTCCCCGCCATTCACCGCCTGATTTAATCGTAGTCCATAGCTGTTTGTATTTTTCTGACGGCGTTTCACCCGATTTAAAAATACGCGGATTTTTTCCAATAACTTCTTCAGGGGTGTATCCCGTTAGCCGGACGCACTTGGGATTGACATATTCGATGTTGCCTTTGACGTCGGTAATAAGAATCGTATTTGGACTTTGTTCTACAGCCCTGGATAACTTGACAATCTGGCTCTCCGCTTCTTTACGCTTGATAAACTGGCCAATTTGAATGCCTATATTACTCATCATGTTAAGTATGTGCTCGTCGGGTTCCTTTATCTCATGGCTAAAGAACTCGATTATCCCAACTACATTACGGGTTGCCAGAATGGGAAAACCGAATGCCGCATGCAACCCTGCTTTGGCTGCAACTGGCGCTCGGGGGAAATTCGCATCATGAATAACATTAACAATCCAGGCAGGTTTAGCGCTTGCCCAGACACGTCCCGGCAGTCCAACGCCCGGTGAAAAGGTAATCTGTCTGGTAACCGTTGTGAATTCCTTTGCCTCAAGCGATGGAATATGCCAAATTTCCTCACAACGCAGCATGTTAGCCTTTCGATCAATCATCCATATTCCCCCAAGATCCCATTCCAGACATTCACAGATGGATTGAAGGAATTTTTGAGATGCTTCATTTAATGTGGCGGATTCTGCCAGGATGCGCGTTATAGCATGCTCAGCATTCGAAAGACGTTCAGCTTGTACACGCTCGGTTATATCACGCATGATAATTACAAACTGTCGTTGTTCGCCAAGGTACATCTCGCTAAGCGATGTATCCATGGGAAAAGAAGTCCCGTCCTTCCGTTTTCCTTTTGTCTCATACGTCTTTAAATAAGAAGTTCTTTCTTTGTCTATCCACAGGTAGTCATAAAGATAACCGTAATAGAACTCAGGCATCAGCATCCTGATATTCCTGCCATTGACCTCAGCAGATGTATAGCCGAACATCTTTTCAGATGCTGCACTAAATGACTCAATGATGCCGTACTCATTAACCGTAATGATTCCATCCATCGCACTATCAATAATCGAACGGAGATACGTTTCACTGCGCACCAATTTGGCGGTGTCTTTCCGGATACGTGAACTCATGGGGCGGAAAATGAAAAGTGCCTCCATACACAAAACAAACATGGTAAAGCCCAGCGCCCCCTTTCCCATCTTTTGCAATCTGATATTGTTTGCCTCACTTGCCTCGCACTCAGTCTGATATTGTTTAACTACCGCATCCAGTGATTGAATCAGTTTTGAGGCAGACGCAGAAAGTATGTATCGCAGATGTGGATTATTCCGTGTAAGTTTATCGTCTGTATCATGTATCAGGGCATGGATATTTTCAATATAGTTGTGTATCTGCTTATCTAAAAGCAAGGGAGGATTAAAATACATGGCGCGTATCTGCGGCGATGGGTTGCCGGAGAGGCTCATACTTGAATTGCCATGAATGAGTCCATCTTGATTGTCCTTTATGCGATTGCTTATCTGCAATAAT
The DNA here is from genome assembly GCA_024653795.1 of Candidatus Brocadiaceae bacterium. Taxonomy (GTDB): domain Bacteria; phylum Planctomycetota; class Brocadiia; order Brocadiales; family Brocadiaceae; genus Wunengus. The sequence goes on from JANLHY010000602.1 coordinate 3,219, forward strand.
TCCTGACGGAATCCTTCTCGCTCGGTCTTATTATGACTGGTGACAAGACGCAGTGAAGATACTACTGCGCGCTGCGATAACCAGCGCTGGCTGCCGCTTATATTAATCACGGCAGCGGTATCTTCCCGGGAGGCTGCCATCCTATATAAAATAACATAGGCAGAAATGCTGAGAAGGGCTATCAGCCCGAGTGCAAGCACACATCTGAAAGTAATATTCTTTGTAGGAAAACTACTCATGTTGGTCCCTCATAAAATAGGCCTTCGGCGGCTTTTTTTATTTGCATGTAGGGGCAATTCATGAATTGCCCCTACAACATTGAAATTCCTTAGCATTAAATTAGGTTGCCGTCGGCAACAAAAAAAATACCGATGGGTTCGCGTTGCTTAACCCGCCATTTACAAATACATTGAAGGTGGATTCGGCGTAAAAACTAACGCCTTAATCGTTCGACTGAGCGCTCACGACGAAGTCCCTTCCCCGATCCAGGTCGAGGACAGGCGTGGTCGGCATTTGGCGGGGGATAAACCACCCGCGCTACTCCCTTGCCATGCACGGTTTCTTTCGTTTTCAAACCTGCGGGTTCAAGCTTACGTGTATCTTCACTGCCTTTCCTGCCCACTTCTTCAGCAATCTTATCAACCAGGCCATTAAGCCCTTGCGCCTGTGAGGACAATTCCTCGCTTGCTGCCGCCGTCTCCTCAGCATTTGCGGCATTCTGCTGTACAACCTGATCCATTTGTTGTATCGCCTTGCTAATCTGTTCAATTCCATTGGTCTGCTCTGACGAAGCTGTCGCAATCTCATTTACCAGGTCAGTAACCTTTTTTACCTGCGTCAATATCCCGGAGAATGCCCCTCTGGTATTTTTTACCAGTTCCGTTCCGGTCTCTGCCTTCTTTACGCTGTCCGTAATTAATGTTGTGATATCCTTTGCCGCTGCAGAACTTCTGTGGGCGAGATTCCTGACCTCTTCTGCAACAACCGCGAACCCGCGCCCATGTTCTCCTGCCCTTGCCGCCTCTACCGCTGCATTCAAGGCGAGTAAATTCGTCTGGAAGGCAATCCCTTCGATAATCTTGATGATGTCCGCTATTTTCCCGCTGCTCTCCGCGATGTTCTTCATAGCGCCGTCCATTTCTATAACGGTAGTATTGCCCTGTTCAACAGAGGCGCTGCATGCCTTTGCAAGTTTTGCCGCTTCTGCGGCGTTATCGGCATTCTGTCTTGTCATAGAAGAGATTTCTTCCATCGTTGCTGACGTCTCTTCAACAGACGCCGCTTGTTCTGAAGCCCCTTCAGAGAGACTCTGGCTGGAGGCCGATATTTGTTCTGATGCCGCCGCTACCTGAGATGCGCCGCTCGTAAGGTCTGAAAGCAGGTTCCTGAAAAGGGTGGTAATCTTTGTGGCAAGTTTTTTGCTTAACATATTTAAAACTACCGTTGCAACTATGCTCACAACCGTTATGATTCCAAAGAAGACAATGCTATTCATGGATTCAGTCGAAATTAGCGCAGAGATATTACCAAGCTCGTTTGCCTGATGGTTTTCAATGTTCTTGAGAATATTAATCCTCTGGGTTGCCGCTTCATAAACCTCATCTCCCGTAATTCCAAAGTTTCCTTCATTCGCCTTTTCTAATACCAAGTTTCTTATCTCAGCGACCTTTTCGACAATCCGCCCGGAATGGTTTGATTTATAAAAGGAAATCGCCTCCTGAGATGCCAGGGACTCAAATTTGTTCAGAAGCACTTCCTGCCCTTTCCATGCAGCTATCCAATTACTTAAACTGCGGGTATCAACCGCTTTATTTGCCGCTGCAATACCGCACATATTCGCCCGTTCAATGCCAGCCAGTTCCTTTGCTGATATAAAACTTACCATGGCGTAGGCATGGGCTGAAATCTTCGGATGGTCCGCAAGCAGCGCAACATGCTCAATAGATTTTATAAAATTTCCAATTAAGGTCGTATAGTAACTGATGGTTTCCTCTTTTGTTATGGAAAGCCCGGCCACAGCGGTTCTTTTTGCAGACAGCTCATTAACCTGATTGAGGACAGAATAAACCTTTTGACTGAATTCCAAACCATACTGTTTTGCATCAAAAGATGCCATGTACTGCTGAAAGGATGCCAATGCAGAGTCGGTATTCCGCTTATTATCATCCAGAACGTCTTTCATTTTATTCCCGCTGCTGCCAACGTAACCCGCAGAGGCGCCACGTTCCTTTTGTAATTCATGCACCAATCCACTGGCATTGATACCATATTGACTTAATTTAACAATCCTGTCAGCGCCTGCCTTAACATGGATCTTTTCCGTAATAATTGTGTAAATGAAAAAGATTGTTGCAATAGATGGAAGTAGTCCAAATAATACAATTTTTTGACCGATGTTTAACTTCATGCTTTTTCTCCTTTTTAAATTAATTTCTGACAGGATTAACAGGATAATCAGGATGAATTAAGGTAGCTCTTATCTTGTTAATCCTGTTCATCCTGTCTAAGGTAGCTGAACTATTACCGATATTGGAATCCTCATAAAAAGTAATAGCACTATCCCAACCTGATAAAAAAATAGCAAAAACAAATTAACGCTTATGGGGACCCACCCCTAGCCCCTCCCAAGAGGGGAATTGTGAAGTATTCTCCCAAGAGGGAAAGTGTGGAGACTCCTCCCAAGACCTGTCCTCGATTCCAGTCGGGGAGGGGAATAATTTGTGCCATTATAAAATATGTGGATTTAAGGTAAACACGGACAGACGAAGTTTGTCCGTGTCACCCTAACCCGCATGAATAAAATGAAAAATCCTACAATTTAAATAATAATGAGGACTGAAATGGAAAGGGTGAGTTGCATTATAATAGGACTTCTTCTGGTTATATTGAGTGGGACTGTTTTCGCTGAAAGCGAGATTCCAGGTTTGATTCGTAGTGGACAGTATAGCCAGGGTGTGCTGGGCAGTGTTAATCAACCAGGTCAGATACAGCAGACGTCCGATGGTATGTATAGCGTGGGTGCACATCCCCTTTATACCCCAGAACTTGCTCAGGGCGAAGGGCGTGAGATTATTCAGGTATTTTGCAGGTTCTGTCTCACAGCACCACGTACATCACCATGCAGCCACCACTACCAGCCGCTACCTGGGAGGGTGTGGTTAACAAGATGATCAATACGTATGGGGCTCCCATTTCTGAGGATTCTGCGAAACAAATCGTCTCCTACTTGCGAGCGCACTATACACCAATAACCCGCAAGCAATGAAGGTAGCTTCGCTAGTTCAAAAGGAGAGCGGTGAACTATTACTTATTTTTTAATGCTCGCCTCCTCCACAACTACATCATACTTGTAACCACTCCCAAAGTCTTTGTCCTTATATAATGTTCCGTTTGCTGTTACAACATCACCTACCTTGGGAATGTCCTGAGACGTTACAACCAGGTCGTTATTGCCATCCTTTGCGTTTCCACTTCCATCCTGTATGTGCAGCCAGTTCTTTCC